>JALRAW010000145.1 GCA_023257975.1 Candidatus Fonsibacter sp. | reverse complement strand
TTGTTCGCTCATAGAGCTATAGAGTCTCTTACTTTAGATAAAGAAACTGCGCATAAAAAAGATGCTGTTATGTCTAGATTTGCAGAACTAATTTACAATGGATTTTGGTTTTCAAAAGAAAGATTGAGATTACAAAAAATTATTGATCAAAAAAGATCTCGAGTACAAGGAACTGTTAAGTTAAAAATCTATAAAGGCAACGTAAGTATTGTTTCAAGAATTTCTAATAAAAGCATTTACTCAATGCGAAATGTTTCTTTTGAAGAAAATAAAACTTTTAATAAAAAAAGAGTAGAAAACTTTATTAAAAAGAACGCTCGTTTACTTAGAAAGTAATAAATTAATACTCTTAAAAGCTTTTAAAGTATTACTTAACAGACACGCAATTGTCACGGGACCAACACCTCCTGGAACTGGTGTAATAGCTCTTACTTTTTTAACAACCGATTTAAATTCAACGTCTCCTACTATTTTATAACCTTTTTTCTTCTCAACTCTGTTAATACCCACATCAATTACAATTGCTCCTTTTTTTATCCAATCACCTTTAACTAAATTTGCTCTACCTACTGCTGCAACAACGATGTCTGCTTTTTTACATAATGCTTTTAAATTTTTTGTTTTAGAATGCCCAATTGTGACTGTGCAATCTTCTTTTAATAATAATTGTGCCATTGGCTTACCATTTAAATTAGATCTGCCAATAATTAGAGCGCTTAGACCTGCTAAATTTTTTCTAACACTCTTAATCATCAAATAACATCCAAGAGGAGTACAGGGAACGAGTGCATCCTTTCCAGACGATAGATTTCCAACGTTAATTGGATGAAAACCATCTACATCTTTTCTTGGATCAATTTTTCCAATAATTTTTTGATTATTAATGTGATTAGGCAAAGGTAACTGAACTAATATTCCATGAATTTTTTTATCTTTGTTAAATTTCTGAATACCTAAAATTAATTTTTTTTCAGTAACAGAATTTTTAAATCTTAAAACTTTAAAATTAATACCAACCTCTTTTGCTGAAATTTGTTTTTTTCTAACATAAATTTCGCTTGGTGTATGATGACCTACAAAAATGACAGCAAGACCAGGTGTTAATTTTGTTTTATTTTTTATAGATTGAACTTCTTTTTTAATTTTATTTTTTAACTTTTGAGCAAATTTTTTTCCATCTATAATCACTAAAAAATCCTTTTATAACAATGATAATTCTTCTTCGCCTGGTGAAAAAATTTTAATTCTTTTCCACTTTAATCTTTTTAAAGTATTTGCAACGTTAATACTAATACAATTCAAACAACAATCATCTAGATTATTTACAATCTTATAATTTAAAATTATCTTGAGTAATTGATCTGCTGCCCTCTTTGAATAAACAAAAATAACATCAATAAATTTATTTTTTAAATCTTCAATCAACTGTTGATTAATATTTAAATTGGGTTCGGCTGTATAATTAATCACACTTTGCAAAGTGTATCCTTGTTTTTTAAAGTCTCCCTCTAAATCATTAGAGACAAATTCTCCCCTTACATAAATAAATTTTTCTTTAGAGTTGTCACAATTTTTAAAAATAAGATCACAAAGTTGTTTATAATTTCCTCCTGCAGCTTGAATATTTAAAAATCCAATTTTTTTTGCAACTTCTGCTGTTTCCTCACCAACGCAAAAACATCTAAGATGATTAATATTTTTTATATTTTTTAAATTTTGAATAGCATTAGAACTTGTAAAAATAACTGAAGTAAAATTTTTAAAATTAATATCAGGAATTATAATTGGTTTTATGTTTAGTATCGGAAAATTAGTAACTCGATGACCTTTGGCAATAAATTTTTTAATTAAAGTTTCAGAACTATTCTGACTTTTTGTAAATAGTATGTGCAAGTTTTGTCTCCGAAATAATAAAATCGTCTCCAGCTTTAGATAAAATTTCCTCAGCCACATCTATTCCTATACTTTTTGCTTTTTCTGCAATTCCAGTTTTATGTGCTCTAAAAGATTTTGTGCCATCTAAAGATAACAATTCTGCCTGCAAAAATAATTCACCTTCATCATTAATAATAGCATTCGCTCCAACGGGAGTATCACACGCACCATTTAACACTTCTAATAATGAACGCTCCGCCTCTGCCAAAATTTTTGTTTCTTTATCATTTACGACTTTTAATATCTCTTTAATTTCTAGATCTTCATCTCTACATTGAACAGTTATAATTCCCTGTCCGGCCGATGGGATTATCACATCTTTTTCGAAATATTGTTTTACTTCTGAATGGAACCCAAGTCTTTTTAACCCCGATGCTGCAAGCACTATCGAGTCATAAATTCCCTCCTTCATTTTATTAATTCTAGTATCAATATTGCCTCTGATGGGAATAATTTTTAAATCACTTCTTAATCTCTTTAATTGAGAGAATCGTCTTACGGAGGAAGTACCAACGGTAGAACCTGGTTTTAAATTTGCAAATGAACTTGCAATAGGCGATAAAAATGCGTCTCTTTCATCTGTCCTTTTTAAATAACAAGCAAGTGATAATTTTTTCGGTGAAAAAGTTGGCACATCTTTAAGAGAATGAACTGCAACATCAATTGATTTTTCAAGCAAACATTCTTCTAGTTCTTTGACAAAAAGTCCTTTGCCACCCATCATACCTAAATTCTCAGTTTTAAATTTATCTCCTGATGTTTTAATAATTTTAATAATTAACTGATCAGCTTTAACTTCTGGATAAGCAAGTAGCAGCTCATCTCTAAAATGTTCTGTTTGTGCAAGTGATAGTCTACTACCTCTAGTACCAATAATAATTTTTTTATTTCTTAACATTTTGCTGATTTAATAACATTTTGCTGTATATTATCGCTACTTTTTATAGCGACAGGTGATCACACTCAATACATCAATGAAAAAAGATTTAACATTCCTTGGAATCGAGACTAGTTGCGACGAAACTGCTGCATCAGTAGTAAGAGAAGATACAAAAGGAAATGTTGAAATATTATCCAACGTAGTATCTAGCCAAGTTGAGGAACATTTAAAATTTGGAGGAGTAGTACCAGAAAACGCCGCGAGATCTCACGCTGAAAAAATTGATATTATTATTAAAAAAGCAATAGAGGATAGCAAATGTAAATTTGAAGAATTAGATGGTGTTGCAGCAACAGCAGGTCCTGGTTTGTTAGTTTGCTTAATGGTTGGTTTAAGCGCTGGAAAAAGTATTGCAGGAATATTAAAAAAACCATTTCTTGCAATTAATCATTTAGAAGGTCACGCGCTAACACCAAGAATTTTTAACAAAATAGACTTTCCTTATCTTTTGCTTTTAGTCTCTGGTGGACATACTCAATTTTTAATTGTTGAAGGGGTTGGAAAATTTAAAAGAATTGGAACAACCATTGATGATGCTCTGGGAGAAACTTTTGACAAAACAGCAAAAATGATTGGCCTTGAATTTCCAGGTGGACCAAAAATTGAAATACTTGCTAAAAATGGAGACGAAACAACTTATGTTTTACCCAAGCCAATATTAAATCATCCAGGATGCAATTTATCTTTTGCAGGATTAAAAACAGCAATTTTACAATTATCATCAAAAATAAAAACTCAAAAAGATAAAGAAAATCTTGCTGCATCTTTTCAAAAAACAATTAATGAAATTCTATATATCAAATGTAAAGCAGCTATGACCGAATTTACTTCTAAATATAAAAAAAATAAAAAAGCTTTTGTAATATCTGGCGGCGTTGCTGCAAATAAAAGTATTAGAGATAATTTAGATAAATTAAGCAAACAAATAGGCTTTGAAAATTATTTTCCACCCATCGAACTTTGTAGTGATAATGGAGTTATGATTGCTTGGGCTGGAATTGAAAGATTTAAAAATGGAATTGAAGATAATCTTGATGTTGTTGCAAAACCAAGATGGCCTTTAGATCCTGATGCACCATTTTTAAAAGGAGCTGGCGTAAAATACTAATTTCATATTATTCATTTTAAAAAATCATTGATTTATATGAATAAGTTTGGCTTTGTTTTGACACGGGCACCCCTTAAATTTAAAAAAAATCATATGAATTACTGGCTAATAAAATCAGAACCCTCCGTATGGTCTTTCAACGATCAAAAAAAAATAGGTTCTAAGGGAACGGTTTGGGATGGAGTTAGAAATTATCAAGCTGCAAATTATTTAAAACAAATGAAGTCTAATGACCTTTGTTTTTTTTATCATTCTAATGAAGATAAAAAAATTATTGGAATAGTTAAAATTATCAAGCCAGCATTTATTGATCCAACAGATCAGGAAGGAAAATTTGTGGCAGTCAAAGTTGCCTATTATAAAGATTTAATGAAACCCGTTTCCCTTGCAGATATAAAAGAAAATAAAGAAATTTGTCACCTTCCTCTTATAAAACAGAGCAGATTATCAGTAATGCCAATAGATTCAAAAAGCTGGAAAATAATATGTAAGATGGGTAGAATTTAAAAAAAGAAAAAGCAATTAGGGGGTTAATGAGCGACAAATTTTTTAAAGTACCTGCAGAATGGGCAAAAAATTCTTACATTAATCAATCTTCGTACGAAGCTAAGTATAAAGATTCTATTAATAACAATGAAAAATTTTGGGCAGAAGAAGGTAAGCGAATTCATTGGTTTAAACCCTACACAAAAGTTAAAGACGTAACTTACAGCACAAAAAAAGTTTCCATTAAGTGGTTCTATGATGGAACTACGAATGTTTCATATAATTGTATTGATAGACACCTTCCAAAAAGAGCAAAACAAACTGCAATTATTTTTGAAGGAGATGATCCAAAAGAATCTAAAAATATTACTTATCAAGAATTAAGTGATGAAGTTTGTAAACTTGCAAATGGATTAAAAGAAATTGGAGTTAAAAAAGGTGATCGAGTTACAATTTACATGCCGATGGTTCCAGAAGGGGTTTATGCGATGCTTGCATGTACCCGGATTGGAGCAATTCATTCTGTTGTATTTGGAGGTTTTTCCCCTGACTCAATTGTTAACAGAATTTTAGATTGTAAATCAGAATTTGTCATAACAGCTGATGAGGGACTAAGAGGTCAAAAAGTTATTCCTTTAAAGAAGAATATCGATGAAGCACTAAAAAAATGTCCTAATGTTAAAAAATGTATTGTCCTTAAAAGAACCGGAGGCAATGTACCTTTCGATACAAAACGTGATGTTTGGTATCATGAACTTACATCTAAAATGTCAACAACTTGCAAACCTGAAGAAATGAATGCTGAAGATCCTTTATTCATTCTTTACACCTCTGGATCTACAGGAAAACCTAAAGGAGCTTTACATACAACAGGTGGCTACTTGGTTTATGCTTCAATGACACACCAATATATTTTTGATTATAAAGACGGAGACATTTATTGGTGTACTGCAGATATTGGTTGGGTGACGGGTCACAGTTATATTGTCTATGGTCCACTATCAAACGGAGCAACAACTTTAGTATTTGAGGGAGTTCCAAGTTATCCTGATGCAAGTCGTTTCTGGCAAGTGATTGATAAACACAAGGTAAATATTTTCTATACAGCACCAACCGCACTTAGAGCTTTAATGCGTGAGGGCGATGCGATGGTTAAAAAAACGAGTAGAAAATCTCTTAAACTTTTAGGCTCCGTTGGCGAGCCTATAAATCCTGAGGCATGGATTTGGTATCATAAAGTTGTAGGCGACTCTCGTTGCCCAATTGTGGATACATGGTGGCAAACTGAAACGGGTGGAATTTTAATAGCCCCTCAACCAGGTGCTATTGATTTAAAACCAGGATCTGCAACAAAACCATTTTATGGAATAAAGCCTGCTGTTGTTGATGAAAAAGGGAATGAACTTAAAGGGGCATGCGAAGGTAGACTTTGTATGTCAGACTCTTGGCCTGGACAGATGCGAACTGTTTATGGAGACCATCAAAGATTTATTGATACTTATTTCTCACAGCATGACGGTAAATACTTTACTGGGGATGGTTGTAGAAGAGACGAAGATGGATATTATTGGATTACCGGCCGAGTAGATGATGTCATTATTGTATCAGGCCACAATCTTGGAACTGCTGAAATTGAAAGCGCATTCGTTGCCCATCCAAAAGTTGCTGAGGCTGCAGTTGTTGGTTACCCACACGATATTAAAGGCCAAGGTTTATACTGTTATGTAACTTTAAAAGTAGGCGAAACGGGATCGGATGCACTTACTAAAGAATTAAAAGATTTAGTTAGAAAAATTATTGGACCTCTTGCAACTCCTGATCTTATTCATTACACACCAGGTTTACCTAAAACTAGATCTGGTAAAATCATGAGAAGGATTCTTCGAAAAGTTGCTGAAAATCAATTTGAAAATCTTGGAGATACATCCACTCTTGCAGATCCAACAGTGGTACAAAGTTTAATTGATAACAGGTTAAATAAATAATCTAAAAATCGTAAGTTATTCCCTTAGTCTCCCAATCTCCATAACGAGTGGGTTCTAATCCTTTGGGACCATTTATTTCTTTTTTTTTAATTATAATTTTATTTTTTTTTCTCTCAGCAGCTTCTTTTAAAGATTGCTCTGCATATTTTTTAAATTTATCTGACATTTGTATTAAGGGGTTGAAGAAGTTTTACAAAATCAATCATAACATTTTGCCACTGGACATCCATGGAGTTAACTACAATTTCTTTATCTAAATCTTTAAGTTGATCAGCAATAGGAGCCCAAATAAAAAGTGCCTCGCAACTTTTCTCAAACGGTCTCTGTTTGTAACCCATATGCCAATTAACTCTTTCAACTCTTTCACTAAATTCTTTTATAGATTTATTTTTTAATTCAATCGCAAGACCATAAGGTTCTTGTTCTTCTAAAATTTCTCTAAAAAATGAATTTGCATTTGTAATAATATTTCTATCTTGTTTGTTGTAGATATAGGAAAAAGTAAATAACAATAAATCTTGAACCGAAACTAAATAAATATTCCACCTTGCAATATTAACTGATTTTTGAAATTCTAAATCATCTAAAGATTTATAAAAATTAATTCCCCCCATTCTTGTTCTTAAATATCCATAAAGAGTAAATTGAGATACATAAGCCGATTTTTCGCTTACAAAATTTCTAAGATCATTAAAACTTGAAATTTTCTTTTTCCCTAAAAATAACTTTTTTACTGGTTTTATTAAAAAATCTTTTAATACACCTATAACTTGTTTGACCATAATTTTTGTATCAAATTAGCGAGAAAAATTAGGTTTTACAGGAAAATTTCATCTTTACTAATAAATACAACTCAACTAGTGTTAAATCAAATAAACAAAGGGGGAAACAATGGCTACACCAAAACAGGAAGCTCATTGGCAGGCAACTAAGCGCCTGATGATCATAACATTATTGATCTGGTTCTTCTTCTCAACAGTAGTCTTCATGTTTGCTGCTGATTTAAACAGCACAAGCTTCTTAGGTTATAAACTTGGATATTATATGACAGCGCAAGGTTCGATGCTGGCGTTTATCATATTAATTTTCTGGTCAAATAGCCGACAAGAAAAAATTGACAGAGAATTTGGTTTCTCTGATGAAGATAGGGAGGAAGATTAACAATGGCTAAAACTTCTAAACAATTTATCCAAGATTTACCTAAAATCTACGGTACGTATACCGGAGGTTTCTTGCTGTTCATCATCGTGATGGGCATCGCTGAGAAAATGGGTGTATCTGGAAGAAACATCGGACTAATGTTCGTGGGTTTCACAATCTTTATCTATGCATTGATTGGTTGGATCTCAAGAACAACGGATGTTGATGAATACTACTTAGCAGGAAAAAAAGTTCCAACAGTATTCAACGGAATGGCAACGGCAGCTGACTGGATGTCAGGTGCTTCTTTCGTTGCAATGGCAGGCGGTATCTACTTTGGTGGATATACCTACATGGCATTCCTAATCGGTTGGACTGGTGGATACGTGTTAGTGTCAACTCTTCTTGCTCCATATCTTAGAAAATTTGGATGTTACACAGTTCCAGATTTTATCGGAGCTAGATACGGTGGAAACTTTGCACGATTCTGCGCGGTATTAATTCTATTAATTGCATCATTTACTTATGTGACTGCACAAATCACAGCAACTGGAAGCATTGCACAGAAAGCTTTAAGTACACCAGCTTTCCCAGTGTCATTTGAATTTGGTTGTTGGACAGGTTTAATTACAATTCTACTTTGCTCTATGCTTGGTGGAATGAGATCTGTTACATGGTCGCAAGTTGCACAGTATATCGTGTTAATTATAGCTTACCTAATTCCTATCTTCTGGATATCTTGGAAATACAATTACGGAATATTTCCACATATAATGTTAGGAGATGAGGTAACAAGACTTGCCGCACTTGAACAACAATATGGACTAACGAAGCACACTAAGGATGTCTTAGATGCTGCCAAAATACCAAGTGATGCACTAGGAAATGCTACATCGCTTAAATACATTGTAAGCGGTCACTCAACAGTTCCTGCGGGTCATGAAGTTGCTTGGAGATATATTTCTCTTGCGCTTTGTATGATGATTGGTACAGCGTCTTTACCTCACATTTTAATGAGGTACTTCACAACTCCAACCGTAACTTCAGCTAGAAGATCTGTTGGTTGGTCACTATTCTTCATTGGATTGCTATATTTATCAGCACCAATGCTTGCAACAGTGTCTAAAATCAGCTTGATGGATCCAAACGTACCTACAGCAATTATTGGTAAAAAAATTGCTGACGTAACTCAAATTGAGTGGGTGAAAAACTGGTTAGCAGTTGGACAAGTAAAGATTGTTGACTTTAACAATGATGGCATTCTGCAATTAAGCGAATGGTTCATGAACGAAGACGTGGTTGTTCTTGCAACTCCTGAAATAGCAGGTCTTCCATACGTGATCTCTGGCCTTGTTGCTGCTGGTGGATTAGCAGCTGCGATGTCAACTGCGGATGGTCTAATTCTTGCTATGGCTAATGCAATCTCTCACGATATCTACTACAAAATGATTGATCCAAAAGCTTCGGTGAAGCAAAGATTAATCGTTGCTCGTGTTCTTTTAATTGTCCTTGGGTCTGGAGCTGCCATCATGGCATCATTCAAACTTACAGGTATCTTAGGAGCCGTTGCGTGGGCGTTTGACTTTGCAATGTCTGGATTGTTCTTCCCACTCGTACTTGGTGTATGGTGGAAGAGAGCAACTCGTTCGGGTGCAATTGCAGGAATGTTGTGCGGTCTTATCGCTGGAACTGCCTACCTAGTTTGGGTTGGTGTTCCAAATAAAGACATCACATTCTTCATGGGTGCTACACCTTGGAAGGACATTCACTGGATATTTGTAGACAACTTACGATTTGGTATTCCTGGAGCTTTAGTTAGCTTGATTGCCATGGTTACTGTAAGTTTGGTTACAAAACCTGAATCAAAAGCTGTTATGGACATGGTTGATGAAGTGAGAATCGCTTCAGGCAAAACTGTCATTAGAAACGCTTAAAAAACTTTTTCTCAAGGGGCGATTTACTCGCCCCTTGAATCTTTCTAAAAATCAAATTTTATGAATTTTCCAATTTGGGTAATTATCCTAGATTATATTATGGGAATGATTATGTGGACCCTGATTGGTAGAACAGCGATGAATATCTTTCAAAGGGAAGATTCTAATTTCTTTTTTATGAAAATGTTCGTTAAATTTACAAATCCAATTATTAAACCTTTTAACATCATAACTCCAAGTTTTATCATACCCCCTTTAATTCCTCTCTATGTCGCCTGGTTTTTTTATATGTTTAGATTTTATTTTATGCCTTGGGCTCTAGGCTATTCAGTAATGGGGATGCTTTCTTTTCCATTGGAAAGTGAATTTACTCAAGTCTTCTTAAGTTTGTTTAAAAAATAATTACAAAAAAACGTTTTAAATTTCTTAAATTCATTTAATTGTGTGCTGTGGCACAAAATATAAAAATATCACCCTCTATCTTATCGGCAGATTTTAGTATTCTAGGCGATGAAATTAAAAATTTAGAAAAAGCAGGTGCAGATTTAATTCACGTTGATGTTATGGATGGCCACTTTGTTCAAAATATCACCATGGGGCCTCCGATTATTAAAATGGTCAGAAAATGCACAAAACTTCCATTTGATGTACATTTAATGATCTCTCCTGTTGAAAAATATATTAAAGCATTTGCTGATGCAGGTTCAGATATTATTACCATTCACCCTGAGGCAACGGATAATTTAAAAAGAGCTGTTAGCACCATTAAATCCTTAGGAAAAAAAGCAGGCGTTTCTTTAAATCCTAAGACACCTATTAGTGCTTTAATGGACGTTATTAATGAAATAGATCTTATTTTAATTATGAGTGTGAACCCTGGTTTTGCAGGTCAAAGTTTTATGAGTGAAGTTTTACCTAAAGTTTCTGAACTTAGAAAAATGATTAATGATAAAAAACTTAAAATTGATATTGAAATTGATGGAGGAATTAACTTTGAAACAGCTCCGCTTGCAGTGAAAGCAGGTGCTAATATATTGGTGTCTGGAACTACTATTTTTTCTGGTTCTTTAAAAGATAATATCCAAAAATTAAGAAATTGCGCTTAAGTGTCCAATCTCAATAAATTTAATCGTGGGTATTATAATATTAATTATAAATGTTTATGCTATACAATGGAT
>JALRAW010000093.1 GCA_023257975.1 Candidatus Fonsibacter sp. | reverse complement strand
TTAAAAAATAACTCTAATATTAAGAAAAATACTGAATTTGTCGGTCCGGTTTGTGAAAGTTCAGATACTTTTATTTCTTACAATAAATATCAAAAACTTAATGAGGGAGATTATGTATGCATTGATAATATTGGAGCATATGGAAGATCTCTAGCCTCAAACTACAATACACGACCTTATTGCGCGGAAATTTTAATTAATAAAAATAAATATAAAGTAATAAGACAAAGACAAAAATTGGAATCTTTGATTAATTGAATGCACTTTTTAAGATCTCTGGTATTTAATTTTGCAACTTACTGTGGTTCATTTTTCTCAACATTATTAGCTTTGCCAACTCTGATAATGCCAAAAACAGCAATGCAATGGTTAGCTCGTATGCTGGGTTTTTATATTATTTTTTGCGTAAGATTTATTATTAATACAAAAATAATATTTAAAGGATTAGAGAATATACCAAAAGATAGAAAATTTTTTGTAGCCTCTGCACATCAATCAATTTGCGAAACTTTTGTTTTTAATGCTGTACTTAATGCTCCTATTTTTATTGTTAAAGCTGAATTATTTAAAATTCCATTTTACGGATGGTGTATAAAAAAATTAGGATTTATAGGAACTCATAGAGAAAAGATTACTAAAGATCACCTTGTTTTTTTAGAAAAAACTGCTGAAACTATTAATAAAGAAACTTCGCCACTAATTATTTTTCCGCAAGGAACGAGAATTAAAAATAATGAAAGAGTTCCTTTGAAAAAAGGAGTTTCTAGAATTTATGAAAAAGCAAATGTTCCCTGCATACCTGTTAAATTAAATACTGGTGATGTATGGCCTAGAGATAGTTTTTTAAGATTTCCTGGTGAAATCTGCATAGAATTTAAAAAACCAATTGAACCAGGTTTAAATATGAATGATTTTATGAATAAACTTGAAAAAGAAATTTACGATTAATTTTTCCTACCAAAATTTGGACTATTTATATCTTGTCCAGCCTTAACGATTGCTTGTCTAATTTTTCTGGTTTTAGAAAACAGTTTAAATAATTTGTTGCCATCTTTTTTTACAATTGCACGTTTTAAATTACTTAAATCTAAATTAAATTTTTCTAACATATGAAGAATTTGTTTTCGATTATTAAGAGCAATATCTCTCCACATAGTAGGATCTGAGGATGCAATTCTAGTAAAGTCTCTAAATCCGCTAGCGCTATATTTGATAACTTCTGACTTTGTATCTTTTTCAAGATTAGCTGCAGTTCCGACAATATTATAAGCTATTAGATGAGGTATATGACTTGTAATTGCCATAACTTTATCATGATGCTCAGCTGACATATGTTGAACTTTGCTGCCAATTTTTTTCCAGAAATTTTTTAGTTTTTTTACCGAATTAGGATTTTTTTTGTTAATCGGAGTTATGATGCACCATCTATTCTTAAACAAATCAGCAAAACCTGCTTCTGGGCCGCTTTGTTCTGTTCCAGCAACTGGATGAGCTGGAATCCATATAGTATTTTTATTAATTAATTTACTAACTGTGTTAGTTACAAAAATTTTTGCAGAACCCACATCGGTTAAAATACAATTTTTTTTTAAATCATTTTTAATAACAGAAACAATCTCTTTATAGGTTCCGAGTGGAGTGGAAATAATTACTAAGTCCGAATTTTCAACACTTTTTTTAAGGTTTGGCTCTATATGATTGGTTATTTTAAGTTTGATAGTTTTTTTTAAAACTATTTTAGATTTGTCATGAGCAACTAAAATTTTACATAAATTATTCTTCTTGATTGCCCTACCGATCGAAGAGCCTATTAAGCCCAATCCTATTATTGTTATTTTATTAAACATTAAAAATTTTATTTAAATTTTTTAAAAATAAATTATTTTCTTTATTATTTCCAATAGTCACTCTTAGTGAATTAGGCAGTCCATAACCTTTCATTTTTCTTAATATAATCTTAGATTTAATAAATTTATCATAAACTTTATCTGCTGTTATTTCTTTATTATCAAAACGCATTAAGAAAAAATTAGCCACAGGAACGTTAGTTAAAATTCCTAAATTGACAAAATTTTCAAAAAATATATCGGCCCATTTACTATTGTGTTCTATATTCCTTTTTAACCAATTTTTATCATTCAGAGCCTCTACGCCTGCAACTTGTGCTGCTGAATTAACATTAAACGGGGGCTTAATAAGCTTCATTGCAGAAATCATGTTTTTTGGCCCATAGCCCCACCCAAGTCTTAAACTAGCAAGACCATATATCTTGGAAAAAGATCTAGTAACAAGAACATTGCTATAGCCTTTAAATAAATCTAGCCCTGAAACATAATCCTTATTAAGGACAAATTCAAAATAAGCGTCATCCACTACTAATAAAATATTACTACGTAATTTTTTTCTAAGTAATAACATCTCATTTTTGTCCAAATATGTTCCTGTCGGATTATTTGGATTAGCTAAAAAAACAATTTTAGTTTTGGTAGTTACCTTTTTTAATATAGATTCTATATTTGCTTTAAAGTCATCCTCTTGAGCAACAATAACTTTACCACCGTGAATTTTGGCATAAATTCTGTACATTAAAAAACTATACTCTGTAACTATAACTTCATCGTTTGGTTTTAAAATTAATTGACAAGCTAAGCTAATAATTTCGTCAGAACCATTACCAATAATAATGTTATTTGGATTTAGTTTAAAATTTTTTGATATTGATTGAGTCAAAATATTTGAGTTACCGTCTGGATACCTAGATAACTTTTTACTATTTTTAACAAATGCAGAGATAGCTTTTTTTGAGGGTCCTAAAGCAGATTCATTAGCGGACAGTTTTATTGGATTTTTAATATTTTTAATTTGCGATAATCCACCTACATATTTTAAATTGCTAAAATTTTTAAATCTTAAACTCATATTTTTTAATTAACACAATGCTATTATGGTTGATACTATTTATAAAAATAAATCTTATTAAATTTTTAAAACTAGCAAAAAGATCATTAACAAAACCGAATAAATTGACAATAAATTATGCCTACGATAAAAACCATTTGCGCTGATTTACCGAATTGCGAGCGCACATAAACAGCTAAAAAGGTAAAAAAAACACTTCAAAATGTTTTTTTAGTATAAATGAAATTAGAGTCAAAAATAGTAGTAGATTTTATAAAACCATTCTCAAAAGTTT
>JALRAW010000078.1 GCA_023257975.1 Candidatus Fonsibacter sp. | reverse complement strand
ATATGCCCACATTTTTTTTCCGCAGCTAATTGATCTTCAAAATGAACACCCGCTGCGCCTGCTTTTATAAATCTTTTAGTAAGTTCATAAACATTTAATGGACCACCAAATCCAGCCTCTCCATCCGCAATAATTGGCATTTGATAATCAATACTATTTTTAGGATCCATTTTTCCTTCTAACACTTCCATGTATTGAATTTGATCAGCACGCATTAAAGCGTTGATCATACTTTCAACTAATTTTGGAGCACTATCATAAGGATATAAACTTTGATCGGGATACATTTCACCAGCCGAATTTGCATCGGCAGCTACTTGCCAACCTGATAAGTAAATTGCTTTCAATCCAGCCTTAGCATGCTGAACTGCATGATTTCCGGAAAGTCCTCCTAAAGTATTAATATACTTTTCAGTATTTAATAATTTCCAAAGTTTTTTAGATAAGTTTTTTGAAACTGTGTATTCCACATTAAAAGTCCCTCTTAACTTTTCAACATCTTCTTCAGAATAATTTGCAATTACGCTTTCTAATCTTTTTTTAACTAAAGTATCGGTTGTATTAGGCATTACTCGACCCACCTTTGTTACTGTTAGGCTTTATCATTGATAATTTTGCTTCTAAGTAATTAACAAAAGATTGACCAGTTTTATAAACTGATGAAACCGCATCGCTTAAAATTTGTTTTTCTAAAGTGTTCATAGCCTTAACATTATCTGCATAGCTATTCGTTTCGTTATAACAGTCGTCATCAAACGAAACACAGTTACTTTCAATGTTATGCTTTTCTCTATGTGTCATATTATTTCTCCTTGGTTAATAAATTTACAATATTTACATTCGTAGATTATTCAAATATTTATGTTGAAAATGCTTGTAAATTTGTAATAAAAATTTTAATAGTATATTTACAAATTGAAAACTTTGTAAATTTTTATGAGTAAACAACTTGGTTTTAAGATCAAAACAGCGCGTAGAAAGCTGAATATTAGCCAAGGGGATCTATCAAAAAAACTTGAAATTTCACCAAGTTATTTAAACCTTATAGAGTCAGGTAAAAGAAAAGTTAGCGCCGATTTACTGATTAAAGCTTCTGAGATTTTAAATCTCGACCTTAAAAAATTATCAACCGATGATAATCTAAACCTTGTTCATGATCTTCAAGAACTATTGAGTGATAATTTATTTGAAGATTTAGATATTACTAATTTAGAAGTTAAAGATTTAATAGAGACGAACCCTTTGGTTTCAAAAGCTCTTATTCGTTTAGGGGATGTTTATAGAAAAAGGAATTCCGAAGTTTATGATAAACTTGAAGTTATCTCTGGTGAAAATGTTGCAAATCCTAAGGCAACTTTTCCAGGCGAAGTCGTTTCTGATTTTTTACAAGAATATCAAAATTATTTTCCAAAATTAGAAGAGTATGCAAATAAAATTTTTAGCCAAGTAAATCGAAATTTTAGAACTCGACATGTTTTATTAGTTGAATATTTAAAAAAACATCACAAAATTGATGTTGTCGATGTAGTTCCAAAAAATGATGAATTTTTTTTAAAACGTTATGTTCCTGAGAAAAAAACGCTTTATCTATCCGATTACTTAACTCTTGATACTAAAAAAATATATTGTGCAGGACAGATTGTGCAAGCGGAGGCGTTAGAGATTATAGAAAATTATCTTAAAGATTATAATTTTCCATCCGACACTGCAAAAAAACTGACAACCATTTCTTTAATTAATTACACGGCTGCTGCAATCTTAATGCCTTACAAATTATTTTATGAAGAATGCAGAAAACATCGTTATGATCTCGAATTATTACAACATACTTTTTCAGTATCCTTTGAACAAGTCGCACATCGAGTCACTTGTTTACAAGATCCTAAGATGAAAGGAATTCCGTTTCATATGTTAAGAACCGATATTGCCGGAAATATTTCTAAAAGACTATCATTATCAGGAATTCAAATTCCTCGTTACGGTGGTGCTTGTCCAAGATGGAATATTCATTCTGCTTTTATGTTACCTGGAAAAATTCACTCAGCTTTATCAAAAATGCCTGATGGAGAAAAATATGTTTGTATCGCAAGAACTATAGAGAAAGGAATTGGTCGACATGGAATTTATCGAAGTATATTGAGTATTGGTTTAGGTTGTCAGGCTAAATATGCAAAAGATTTTATCTATGCGGATACTTTAAATATTCAAGATGAAAATGCTGCTATCGCAATTGGAGTAAATTGCAGAACTTGTCCGAGAATGGACTGCCAACAAAGAGCTTTTCCTCCAATTAATAAGAACCTAGATATTAATTTAAATAATCGAGGTGCTTCTGCTTACGTTAGTAATTAAAATTAGAGTATTTAGATAAAAATTTTACAAGTTCTTGAAGGGTCTGTTTTGGGGCTTCCTCTGCAATAAAATGCTTACAATTAAAGCCTTTTCCCTCAACTTTTTTAGTGGTGTACTTTTGCCAAACTTTTAAAGGCTTAAACTTTTTTCCAACCCTTCCATTTTTGCCCCATAAAACTTGCACTGGAATATTTAGTTTTTTGCTTAAATCTTTTTTATCATGAACAAGATCAATGGTTGCTCCTGCACGATAATCTTCACAGCTTGAATGTATTCTTTTATAATTTTTAAAATATTTTAAATAATTTTTTTCAAAACCTTTAAAATTAAATCCTCCTGACCATTTTTTAAGACAATAATTTAGCCAAGCTTTTGGATCTTTTGCAATAAAATTTTCTGGAATAAATTTAGGCTGAATTAAAAAAAACCAATGAAAATAGTTAGTCGCAAAATCCTGATCGGTTGCATTATACATATCTAGAGTTGGACAAATATCCATCACACATAAAGCAACAACTTTATCTCGGTAATCACGCGCTAATCTATGTGCAACACGCCCACCACGATCATGTCCGCCTAATAAAAATTTTTGATAACCAATTTTATCCATCAATTGAACCATATCTTTTGCCATTTCTCTTTTAGAATAATTTAAATGTTGACTATCACCTTTAATGACAAAACTTTGTCCATAGCCTCTTAGATCTGGAAGAATAACTGTAAAATTTTTTGTAAGTTCATCTGCAATTTGATGCCACATAAAATGATTTTGCGGATAACCATGTAATAACAATAGAGGCGGTCCAAATCCTCCGATTCTGTAAAAAATTTTTCCTTTATTTACTTTTTGAAATTTTTTTTCAAAATTTTTAAACAATGAACTATTTCCACTCAGGTTTTATTTTTTCAAAAAAACTTTTAATCCCAATTTTTTTATTCTCACTATCAAGAAGTTTGTAAAAAGTTTGTCGTTCATCTTTTAACGAAGCATCTTTATTAATTAATCTTTTAATCTCAACTAAACTTGAAAGGGGTTTTTCTGAAATTGATTTTAATATTTTCATTGCGCCTTCTTTAAATTCATCCGCTTTTAAAACAACGCTGACTATTCCGATATTATGAGCTTGCCCCGCTGTAATCATCTCGCCTGTCATACAAAGATAATTTGCATTATATTTTCCAGCATATCGCTTTAATCTTTGAGTTCCCCCAATCCCTGGAATTAAACCTAAATTTATCTCAGGCTGAGCAAACTTTGCATTCTCCGATGCAATAATAAAATCGCAAATGAGCGCAAGTTCCATCCCTCCTCCTAAGGCATAGCCTTCCACCAATGCAATCACTGGTTTTTTAATATTATAAATTTCATCAAAGGCATCGAATAACTTTTTATCTGCTGCAGTGTTTTTATTTAAAGACTGTAATTCTTTAATATCAGCACCTGGCGAAAATAGTTTTTGATTGCCCTCAATTGCAATACATTTAATGGAATTATCTTGATCAAAGTTTGTAAGCGCTTGCAGAATTTCTTTAGAGGTTTCAATATTTAAAGAATTCTTATCTACAACTCTATCGATTTGAACAAAGCCAATAGCTTGTTCATTTCTAACTTTAATATTCTTAAAATCCATTAAGGATTATTTATGATCGATAAAATTACGCTCTATACACATTGCAATTCCCATTCCACCACCAATACAAAGGGTTGCAAGTCCTCTTTTAGAGTGATTTTTGATCATCTCATGAATTAAGGTTACTAAAATTCTAGCTCCCGATGCGCCAATTGGATGACCAATTGCAATGGCACCACCGTTCACGTTTACTTTATCAACGGTCCAGCCCATTTCTTTATTTACTGCAATGGCTTGTGCTGCAAAGGCTTCGTTAGCTTCGATTAAATCTAATTCATCTTCACCCCAACCAGCTTTTTTAAGAGCTAATCTTGATGCTGGGATTGGACCTGTGCCCATAATAGATGGATCTACTCCACATACTGCCCACGAAACTATTTTTGCAAGGGGTTCAATGCTGTGTTGTTTTGCAGTTTTGCCTGACATTAAGCTAACCGCTGCCGCTCCATCATTTAATCCAGATGCATTTCCAGCTGTAACAGTTCCATCTTTTTTAAATGCTGGTTTTAATACTTCAAGTTTTTCAATAGTTGTTCCATCTTTTGGATATTCATCTTTATCAAAAACCACATCTTGTTTTTTAACTTTCACAGTTACTGGAATAATCTCATCTTTGAACTTTTTAGCTTTAATAGCATCAATTGCTTTTCTTTGAGAAGCTGCTGCAAAGGCATCTTGATCTTTTCTTGTAATTTGAAATTTTTGTGCAACGTTTTCTGCAGTTACACCCATGTGATATTGATTGTAAACATCCCAAAGTCCATCCACAATCATAGAGTCTTGTAACTTGCCATCACCTAACTTCACTCCATTTCTTAAATTGATTAAGTGTGGAGCATTACTCATGCTTTCTTGTCCGCCAGCAATAACGATATTTGCATCGCCACATTTAATTGAATTATAACCAAAGGCAACTGATGCAAGTCCTGAACCGCAAAGTTGATTAATTGTCGTTGCAGTTTTTTCAACTGGTATTCCAGCATGAATTGCAGCTTGTCTTGCAGGATTTTGACCCACACCTGCTGCTAAAATCTGACCCATGTAAACAGTGTCAACTTGTTCAGGTTTAATTTCTGATTTTTCTAAAACTTTTTTAATTACTTCTGCTCCTAATTGTGGAGCTGTCATTGAGGAAAGAGAGCCACCAAAAGACCCCACCGCTGTTCGAACTGCACTTGTTATTACAACATCATTATCGCTCATTTTATTTTATCTCTCCCTTTTGTTTATAAATTTATTTTTACTGCATGTACTGGCCACCATTTATTGAAAAGGTAGCGCCGGTAATGAAGCCTGCTTTATCACTTACTAAATAACTTGCCAAGGCGGCAATTTCATCAGGCTCTGCAAGTCTGCCCGCAGGAATTTGTCCTACAATTCCTTTTAAAATTGTTGGATCAATTTTTTTAACCATATCTGTTCCCACATATCCTGGGGCAATTACATTTACAGTTATTCCCTTATTCGCATTTTCCAATGCCAGTGCCTTTGAAAATCCAATTATTCCAGCTTTAGCAGCTGAATAATTTGTCTGACCCACTTGTCCTTTTAAACCATTAATAGAACTAATAGAGACAATTCTTCCAAATCCTTTAGCTCGCATTTTTTCAATTACATTTCGGCAGATATTAAAAAAACTAATTACATTAATACCAAAATAGAAAACATAAGGGTGATCAAAGGCACTAATTTTGATTACTTTTCTGAAGAAGGTAAAAAAATATTTTATGAAAAGGAATTCACAGTATCGAAACTTTCAGACAGAATGG
>JALRAW010000004.1 GCA_023257975.1 Candidatus Fonsibacter sp. | reverse complement strand
CCGCACCGGCTTCGGGATGTCCGAGTACCTCGACCAGATCATCGACGGCCAACCCGTCGGAATCGCCGAGTAGCCCCAGCGCCCGGGGGCGCGGGTAGCGGGACGCAACCGATAAGGCTGACCCACACCACCGTTACGGTGGCCCCATGGGAAACCACCGTTCACTGCCCGCACACCGAGCCACGGGGCGACTGCGCAGACTCTGCGCCATCATCCTTGCCGCGGCTGCGTCCGCCGTTCTCGTCGTTGCGGCATCGCCGTCCGTCGCGTCGGCCGACCCGTTCACCTACGTGGACGTCTCCACCGGGTACCACGCGGCCTGCGCCGTGACCAACGACGGCTCGGCCGTCTGCTGGGGATGGAGCCAGGCTGGCTCGCTTGGCACGGCCGACACATCGGAGAAAGTCGCCACGCCCTCTCGCGTGCGCCTGCCCGACGGCCAGAGGTTCGCATCGATCCTGAATTATCGATCAATAAAGTAACTATTGTGTCTTTGAAATTCGTATTTTTTTCCTTCTTATAAGAAAGAGAGTTATGGGGATCGATGATAACTCTAGTTAGTTTTGCCGTATCAAGCATACCTTCTTCAAGATCAAACTCCCAAGATCTATTTTGATATGCGAGTAATTTTCTTTGTAATTTATTTGCAAGTCTCGAAATGAAATTATGAAAAGATTTTAATTGATTGTCTAAATTTTCTCTAAATTTAATCATTTCACTAGAATCAACCATTTCTTCAGCATTAATAATTTTGTCAAATTTATTTGTAAAAATTTTATATTTAACTTCATTATTATTTTTTTTAATATTAGAGGATTTTATTTCATCATTTGAGCTATTTTCGTCTTCAATTAAAGACTGTCGCTCACTTTCATTTGCATCAATTTCAACATCAGGAATTATACTTTCAATATTAAAGTCTTGCTTATTAGAATTTTTATCCTGGTTAATTTCATTATCATTTTGATCTTTAAGTTTATTTTCATTTTTTTGTTCATTATCATTATCACTATTATTAGGAGTTAACTTTTCTTCTAATTTTAGATCTTGAATAATAGAGTTTAAAATAGTTGAGAATTTTTCTTGATTAGAAATGTTTTTCTTTAATAAATCTAATTTATCTTTAATTTGTTCATTAATAGTATTATTCCAATTTTTTAAGCTCTTTTTTTCTTCAATATTTAAGTCAAGATTAAGTAGGTGATTTGCTAAAATAATATCAAAAGCTTTTTCAATGTTGTTATAGAAATCATCATTTTGTTCTTTAAATTTCTTTTGATAGTAATTTTTAAAGTTTAGATTTATTCCTGCAAAATTTTCTGATCCTAGTTTTTCATAGCGAATTTTTTCAGCACTCTTATAAATATTTTTTGCAATTATCCCTCTTGGTTCAAATTTTTTTAAAATTTCAAAATTGCTATGTTTTATTTTTAAGGCTTCAGAATCTGCTAGGGCTCTAATATTTTGATATTCATCTATAGTATCAAAATTAATTTTAGGAAGATTAATAACATTGCTTTCTTTAGCAGGAGCGTCTGAAAAAAGAATATTGAGATCTTGTTTTTTAGCTATCGCCTTAATGGTTGATGAGATGGCTATTTTAAAATTTTCAGCCTGTTTTTCATTTTCCATTTTTGAGATTTATTTTTACACTTGCAGATGTTTCTGTAAGTTCCTTGGCAAAACATCTTTGAAAATATTCTGCGATAATTGCTCTTTCTAATTCATCGCACCGATTTAAAAATGATATTCTAAAAGAGTAGCCAATATCATTAAAAATTTTATAATTATCTGCCCAAGTCATCACTGTTCTAGGGCTCATTACAGTTGAAATATCTCCATTAGCAAGACCAGATCTTGTTAGATCGGCAACTTGAATCATTTTTTGTACAATTTTTTTTCCCTCAGCATTGTTTAGATGTGGGCACTTTGATAATATGATTTCAAGTTCATTCTCTTGTTTTAGATAATTAAGTGTTGTTACGATGTTCCAACGATCCATTTGTCCCTGATTAATCTGTTGTGTTCCATGGTAAAGTCCTGAAGTATCTCCAAGACCAATGGTATTTGCTGTTGCAAATAATCTAAAATATTTATTTTGTTTAATGACTTTATTTTTATCAAGTAGAGTTAATTTTCCTTCACTTTCAAGTAATCTTTGAATAACAAACATTACATCAGGTCTTCCGGCATCATATTCGTCAAATACTAAAGCCACTGGATTTTGTAGTGCCCAAGGTAAGATTCCTTCTCTAAATTCAGTAATCTGTTTGTTATCTTTTATTACGATCGCATCTTTTCCTAAAAGATCAATTCTACTTATATGACTATCTAAATTTATTCTTATACAGGGCCAATTTAGTCTTGCCGCAACTTGTTCGATGTGAGTTGATTTTCCTGTGCCGTGAAACCCTTGAATCAAAACTCTTTTGTTAAAAACAAAACCAGCAAGGATTGAAAGAGTCGTATCACGGTCAAATCTGTAGGAGCTATCTAGTTCAGGAACAAATTGATTTTTTTTTGAAAAACCTTCAACCGTCATATCGGTATCAATATTAAAAATTTGCTTTACAGAAATTTTTAAATCGGGTGCACTTTCAAAAGTATTATTGTCCATGATTTACGTTTTTTTGATTATTCCTTAAAAGAGTATAAGCTATTGTTATTTCTTTTAATTTATTCTCAAATTTTTTATCTCCAGAATTTGTATCTGGGTGATATTTTTTTACAAGTTTTTTAAATTGTTCTCTAATTTCGCTCCATTTTACATTACTTTTTAAATCAAGTTTTTTTAAAGCTTCTATTTCTTTTGAGCTATAAATTGTTTTTTTTTCAAATTGTTTAAAATAATCGGCAGGAAAAGCATCTTGTTCTTCTAAAATATTTCTCCACACTTTATTAAAAAAATTATCTTTTGAGCCAAGTTTAGAGGTTGGTTTATGCCACGTAATATCGGAATGTATAAATTCCTCAATTTTATCCTGAGACATTTCAGAGAAAAAATCCCACTCGTGATTATAAATTTTTATATGTTCTGAGCAAAACCATTTATATTCGCCTACAGTTTTCGAAGGCGCTTTAAATTCACCCGGCTGTTTACATTTTTTCCAATCACATGAATTATCATTGGTCTTGTTATGAATTTTTAAATGATCGCCGCAAAACCATTTGTATTGTTTATTTATATCCTTCTTTATTAGACCCTTACCAGAAGCTATCTCTTTACATTTGCTCCATTCACAGATCTTTCTCATTTGCGTAATTTTTTAAATTGATTAAAATTATTTTATGTCTGATCTAAAATATATTATCTTAGATAAAATTAAACAAAATATCGTATGTGAGAATCTTGAAGTGAACAATAAATCACATTTGCATCAACATCATGCTCAGTCACCAAAAAACAATAATAGTCATTTTGAAGTTATAATTTCTTCTACAGAACTTAAAAAATTAAAAACAATTGATGCACATAAAAAAATTTATGCAATTTTAAGCGAAGAGATGAAAAATATAATTCACTCTCTTGAAATAAAAATTAATTAAATTGCTCAATTAATGCAGGTTTAATATTTTTATTTAAGTCAGAAGCAAAAATTTTAGCCTTTCCAATTTTACTTAATAAAATTAAGTTAATTTTAGAACCTGATATTTTTTTATCATGCTTCATATAATTAAAAATTTTATCTATATCTTTTTTATTAAAAATATTTTTAATTTGATAATTAATATTTAATTTTCGATATAAATATTTTATACGTTGATGTTCTCTTATATTAAGCATTTTCATTTTGACAGACAAAGAAGATGCAATCATCATTCCATATAACACTGCTTCTCCATGAATAAGATCGTTTGAGTATTTTTTAACTGCTTCAAAAGCATGGGCAAATGTATGACCAAAATTAAGTATTGCTCTTAGATTTTTTTCTTTTTCATCTTTTTGCACAATAATTGCTTTGCTTTTGCAACTTTCCTTAATTGCATACATGAGTTGATTCATGTCGGTTAAATTGATTATTGCATGAGAATTTTTTTCTAACCAAGAAAAGAATTTTGCATTCATAATCAAAGCGTATTTTAAAATTTCAGCATAACCGGCAACTAAATGTCTATGAGGTAAACTTTTTAATGTTATTGGATCTATTAAAACAAGCTTTGGCTGGTAAAAAGTTCCAATCATATTCTTGCCCTCATTAGAGTTAATTCCAGTCTTTCCACCTATGGAAGAATCTACTTGGGCTAATAAAGTTGTTGGGATTTGAACAAAATTTACACCTCTTTTAAATATACTACTTGCAAAGCCTGATAAATCTCCAATAACTCCGCCACCTAAAGCAATTACACAGTCATCGCGATTAAAATTATACTTAAATAATTTTTTTATTATTGCGTTGGTAAAATTCATATTTTTTGATTTTTCACCAGCACTTAATGTAAATAAGTATTTATTTTTAGATTTTATAGAAGATAAGACTAAGCGAATGTAAGATTTTGGAATATTTTTATCAGTAATTAATAAAAATTTTTTTGCTTTTGGAGCAATTTTTTTTATTTCAACCCCTGTGTTGTTTAATAAATTTTTACTAATAATAATTGGATAACTATTATTATTTAAATTAACTTTAATTGTTATTTTTTTCATAAAAATTTACAATTTTTTCAACAATCTTATTCTTGCTATTTAAATTACAATTAATTTCGTAGTTGGCCAATTTATATATTGGATCTCTAGTCTTTTTTAAACTTTTAATACTTTTTTCAATATTATTTTGATCTATCATTGGTCTTTTTTTAGCATTACGCTTAATACGGCTAATAATCAAATCTTCATCCATATTAAGCCAAATAGATAGATATTCTTTTAAAATTTTTTTTCTAATAACTTCATTAATAAATGCTCCACCACCAACAGAGATTATTTTTTCTTTATCATTTTTAATTCTTAAAAAAATTTTTTCCTCTAGTTCTCTAAAATATTTTTCTCCATTTTTTTTAAAAATCTCAGCAATAGCAAGATTTGCGTCCTCTTCTATTAATGCATCTGTATCTATGAACTCAATTTTTAATTTTTTTGCAACTTCTTTTCCAATGGTACTTTTGCCAGTACCCATCATTCCAACTAATACTAAGCTTTTATGCGTTGCCATTATTGAATGAATAATTTATTAACATAATTCTTATTGAAATATTATATAATTAATTTGTTATGCCTTTTAAAACCTCAATACAAATTATCTTAGCTATCATTGCTATCTTGATAGCCATTCTTTGTATTCTTTATTATTTTGGTTCAAAAGATATTGTTTTAGAAAAAACAAAAATTATTGAAAAGATACCAGTAGAAAAATTAAATATAGTTAAATAAATAGTTTATTTAGAAGCTTCCGATCTAACAATTTCGTTATAAGCAGGAACAGTTAAAAAATCTTCAAATTGATTAGCAACCGACATTTCTTCAAACATTTTGGCTGCACGTTCATAATTTCCTTTTTTAAATTTCTGTTCCCCAACTTCTTTTTTAATCTGGATCATTTCTTCTTTAACAATATTTTTGACATAATTAGGATCAATTGTTTTTCCATCAACAGTCTTACATTGATGTTTATTCCATTGCCAAACTTGTGCTCTTGAAATTTCAGCCGTAGCAGCATCTTCCATTAAATTATAAAGAGGTACACATCCGTTTCCACCAAGCCATGCAGCTAAATATTGAATTCCTACAGAAATATTTTTTCTAAGCCCCTCCTCTGTAATGTCTCCTTTTTCAGCTAACAATAAATCTTTAGCTTCAATATTTATATTATTTGGAATTTTTCCAACTTGATTTGCTTGTGGCATTTTCTCATCAAACACATCTTTTGCAATTTTTACCAAACCGGGGTGAGCTACCCAAGTACCATCATGACCATCATTGGCCTCTCTTAATTTATCTTGTTTTACAGCGTCCATTGCTTTTTGATTTAAAGCCTCATTATCTTTTATTGGAATTTGAGCAGCCATCCCACCCATTGCATGGGCACCTCTTCGATGGCAGGTTTTAATCAATAGCAAACTATAAGATCTTAAAAAATGAGAAGTCATTTTAACGATAGATCGATCTGGTAACAGGAAATCTTTGAAGTTTTTAAATTTTTTAATGTAGCTAAAGATATAATCCCATCTTCCACAGTTTAGACCCACGATGTGATCTTTTAATTCAAATAAAATTTCGTCCATTTCGAAGGACGCAAGAATTGTTTCAATTAGAACCGTTACTTTAATTGTTCCGTTCTTGATCCCTAATTTTTTTTGCGCTTCTATAAATACATCGTTCCAAAGTCTAGCTTCAAGGTGACTTTCCATTTTTGGTAAATAGAAATAAGGACCCGTTCCATTTTGCAGAAGTTTTTTTGCATTATGATAAAAATAAATAGCAAAATCAAATATACCACCTGAACATTTTTCATTATCAATTAAAAAGTGGGCCTCATCTAAATGCCATCCTCTTGGTCTTACAATAAGGACAGCATGTTTTTCATTTAATTTATATTCTTTGCCAGAAGTCTTATCAGTGAAATTAATTTTTTTATTAATCGCATTTTTTAAATTAATTTGACCTTCAATAACGTTATTCCAAGCTGGCGTTGCTGAATCTTCAAGATCTGCCATGAAACAACTCGCTCCAGAATTAAGAGCATTGATAATCATTTTTTGATTAGTAGGGCCTGTAATCTCAACTCTGCGATCCTGTAAATCTTTTGGGACACCTAAAATTTTCCAATCTTTTTCTCTAATGGATTTTGTCTCCTCTAAAAAATTAGGCCTCCAACCTCCGTCAATTTTTTTTTGGATTTCTTGTCTACGTTTTAATAACTCAAGTCTTCGAGGATTAAATTTTCTATGTAGATCAGCTACAAACTCTAAACAATCTATAGTTAAAATTTCTTCAAATTCTCTAGAAATTTTTCCTGTAATAGTGGTATTTTTGGGAAAAGATTTCATATAGACCACAATTTATATATAAACTTTAACCGAACTCAATATGTATAAAATAAAATTATTAAATGAATTACTTAGATTTTGAAGACGACGTTAAAGCATTAGATCAAAGAGTTCAGGAATTAAAAGCTCCTTACTTTGCAAAAGGAATTACCGTTATTGAAAATCCCACAATTATTGACGCTGAAAGAAGATTAAATGAAGCGTTAGACAGAGCTTATGCAAATCTTAATCGTTGGCAAAAGACAAAAGTTGCAAGACACGAATTTAGACCACGTTCTATTCATTATATTCAAAAAATTTTTCCAGATTTTACAAATTTATCTGGAGATCGATTATATGGAGAAGATCAATCAGTGTTAGCAGGATTTGCAACTCTTGATGGGATTTCCGTTTTAGTTATTGGTCAAGAAAAAGGAAATGACACTCAATCTAGAATTCAAAGAAATTTTGGAATGATGAGACCAGAAGGTTATCGCAAAAGCATGCGCTTAATGAATCTTGCAGATAGATTAAATATTCCAATTATAACATTTATCGATACTCCGGGCGCTTATCCTGGAAAAGGAGCAGAGGAGCGTGGTCAAGCAGAGGCTATTGCAAAATGTATTGAGTGTTGTCTTAATGTAAAAGTTCCAATGATTTCTGTGGTTATAGGAGAGGGCGGCTCAGGAGGAGCTATAGCACTTGCAACTGCTAATAAAGTTTTAATGTTAGAATATTCTGTATATTCAGTAATATCCCCTGAAGGATGTGCATCTATTCTTTGGCGTGATCCAAAAAAGGCAAAAGAAGCCGCGGAGGCCATGAAGATTTCTGCGCAAGATTTGTTTGAAAATAAAATTATAGATGAAATTATTAAGGAGCCAAAAGGTGGGGCGCACAGAAATCATGATGAAGTGGTTGCAAATGTTACAATGAGTATTAAAAAAAATTTAAATGAATTAATCCAAATTTCTCCGGAAGAACTTATTTATCAACGAAAAAATAGATTTTTAAGTATAGGAAGAGACGTCATGATTACTAAAGAAGAATTTTATAAAGATACTCATATTAACACAGTTGCTTTTAACCCGTTTAATTGGAAATTATTACTTCAGAATAATCGTAGATTAGTTGCAACGGCTGTTGTGATTATAATTTTATTTATTTTAGCCTTAATTTTTGCTTAAAGCACCACAGCAATTTTTATATTTTTTACCGGAACCACAAGTACAAGAAGCATTCCTAGAGATTTTTTCTTGAACAGAAGTTTGTTGAGTCTGTGGTGGGCTATTTTCTTTTGTCACCTGAATATTAATTAAAAACATAATTAAATTTTCTTTAATTTTTGAAAGTAGATCTTTAAACAAATTAAAACTTTCTCTCTTATATTCATCTAATGGATTTTTTTGACCATATCCTCTAAGACCGATGACTTGTCTTAATTGCTCAAGATATTGTAAGTGGTTTCTCCATTCATAATCAAGATTTTGCAGAAAAATTCGCTTCTCAACATCTTTATTAATTTCATCTCCTGCTGTAGCAATTCTTGAATTTCTTCTTTGATCAAAGTAATTTTTTAAGAAATCTTTTTGCTCAGTACTACTTTTTGAAAGCCAGGAATTAAAATCATTATCTTCAATTTTAGTTCCACATAAACGCTCTGTTTTTGTTTTAATTAATTTTTTTGTATTTATGTCAGCGCTGTCCCTATAATTATGTATTTCACTGATTAGATTTTCTACAATTTCATCAAAGATATCATTTACTACATTGTAAATATTTTGATTTCTTATTACTCCCAATCTTTGTTCAAAAATTACTTTTCTTTGATCATTCATTACATCGTCAAACTGTAGTAAAGTTTTTCTGATATCAAAGTTTCTTCCCTCAACTTTTTGTTGTGCTTTTTCCAAAGCTTTATTGATCCAAGGATGATCAATTGACTCTCCTTCTTTAAGACCTAGTTTTTGTAACATAAAATCAATTTTTTCAGATCCGAAAATTCTCATTAAATCATCTTGTAAGCTTAAATAAAAAATAGAGGCACCCATATCGCCCTGTCTTCCCGTTCTGCCTCTTAACTGATTGTCAATTCTTCTACTTTCATGACGTTCTGTTCCAATAACAAATAATCCACCACTAGCTAATACTTTAGCTTTTTCTTCTTCATGCTCTTGTTTAGTTTTTTCAACTAAAACTTTGTCATTAGTTCCGCCTTCTTTAATTTTTAGATCTAAATTACCCCCAAGTTGAATATCGGTTCCTCTGCCAGCCATGTTTGTTGCGATCGTGACTGCACCAATTCTTCCTGCTTGAGCAATAATATTTGCTTCTTGTTCGTGAAATTTAGCATTTAGAACATTATGTTTTATTGATTCTTGTTTTAAAATTTTTGAAATTCTTTCAGATTTTTCGATACTAGTAGTCCCGATTAAAACAGGCTGTTTTTTTTCATTAGCAGATATAATTTGTTTTACAATTGCATCAAATTTTTCTTTTTCAGTTCTAAAAATTTTATCATTAAAATCTTTTCTAACCATGGGTCTATTTGTTGGTACCTCCACCACATCTAATTTATAAATTTGATAAAATTCTTCAGCCTCCGTCATCGCAGTTCCGGTCATGCCTGAAAGTTTTTCGTATAATCTAAAATAATTTTGAAATGTTATTGAAGCTAAAGTTTGATTTTCATTTTGGATTTGAACGCCTTCCTTTGCTTCGATTGCTTGATGTAAACCGTCAGAATATCTTCTACCTTCCATAATACGACCTGTAAATTCATCAATAATATAAATTTGATTATCTTTTACGATGTAATCTTTGTCTTTAGTGAAAAGCATATTTGCTTTTAAAGACTGATTAATATGATGAACGATAGATAAATTTTGTGGATCATAGAAATTAGCTCCTTTTAATAAATTTATTTTTTTTAATTTATCCTCAATAAAATCTATTCCTTTTTCAGTCAGCAAGGCGCTTCGATCTTTTTCATCAATATCATAATGTTCTTTGCTTAATTGATTAACTAATTTGTTACATAAAAAATATTGGGAAGAGTTATCTTCTGTTGGCCCAGAAATAATTAAAGGAGTTCTAGCTTCATCAATTAAAATACTATCTACTTCATCAACAATACAAAAATAATGTTTTCTTTGTACCATCTCAGCAAGAGAATATTTCATGTTATCTCTTAAATAATCAAATCCAAACTCATTGTTGGTTCCGTATGTAATGTCACATTCGTATTGAGCTTTTCTACTAACATCGTCGATACCATTTATGATACAGCCAACGCTTACTCCTAAAAAATTATAGATTTTTGACATCCATTCAGAGTCACGTTTTGCAAGATAATCGTTCACTGTTACAACATGGACACCTTTTCCCGACCCCAGGCCACCCGCCTGTTCGGTTTTATCGGCGCCGGCGCCAGCATCGGCGGCATCGGTGGGCCGGCCCTGGCAACGCTGCTGGTGGGAGACATCGGCACAGACCCGCTGCTGCTGGTGGCCGCCGGGCTGATCACCCTGGCCCCGCCCCTTATCATCTGGCTGCAGAAGCTCAAGGACATCGACCTGCACAACGAGGCAGTGAGCGCCGATCGCAGCGCTTTCGATAACATCGGTGGCGGGGCACTCGCCGGCTTCAGCGAATTCCTCAACAGTCGCTACCTGCTGGTTATCGGCCTGTTCATCTTTTTCTACACCTTCATCGGCTCCTTCGTCTATTTCGAGCTGAAGAACCTGCTGGTCGATTACGATGAGGAGGCGCGCGCCAGAATCTGGGCCAGCATGGACCTGGTGGTCAATATATTCACGGTGCTGGTAGGCGCGTTCGCCACCGGCCGCATCG
>JALRAW010000183.1 GCA_023257975.1 Candidatus Fonsibacter sp. | reverse complement strand
ATACTTACAACACCTAGCCTACTAGCTAATGCTACTAGAACCAAGCCAGGGAGCTACAACAGTAGCTACACAAAGACCGCAAGACACTCTCTACCTCTTGACCTCTTGCTGCCTCCTCGCCTCCTCCTCCCAGGGAAAAAGAGAGATCACGGTCATTTATTATTTATTGATTTAAGAGATCACTATGGAATGACTCAGTGCGTTATTGACAATAAAAATGAACATTTTTCAGCGCTAGAAAAAATTAAGTTAGAAAGTGTCATTCGCATAGAAGGAGAAGTTGTTGCAAGAACTAAAGAGACAATAAACAAGGAACTTGCAACCGGTTCTATTGAAGTTCTGATTAAAAATTTTAATGTATTAGGTTCAACAAAAGAACTTCCTTTACCAGTTTTTAGCGATCAGGAATATTCGGAAGAAATAAGATTAAAGTATCGTTATTTAGATTTAAGAAGAAAAAAATTACATCAAAATATTATTTTAAGGTCTAATGTTATTTCATTTATAAGAAAAAAAATGGAGACTCTTGGATTTTTAGAATATCAAACTCCAATTCTTACCTCCTCTAGTCCAGAAGGAGCAAGAGATTTTTTAGTTCCAAGCAGATTAAATCCTGGAAAGTTTTACGCTCTTCCTCAAGCACCTCAACAATTTAAACAATTAATTATGGTATCCGGTTTTGATCGATATTTTCAAATTGCTCCATGTTTTAGAGATGAAGATGCAAGAGCAGATAGAAGCCCAGGTGAATTTTATCAATTAGATATTGAAATGTCATTTGTTGAACAAGAAGATGTATTTCAAGTAGTAGAGCCGTTGCTTCATGAGGTTTTTACAAAATTTAGCAAAGGTTCCTCAATCAGTAAAACACCATTTAAAAGATTTAAATATAAAGATGCAATGTTAAAGTTTGGAACAGATAAACCAGATTTAAGAAATCCAATTGAAATTAATGATGTTACTGAAATTTTTGAAAGAGAAGATGTCAAATTAGAAATATTTAAAAAGTTAATTCAAAAAAAATCAGTTGTAAGATGTGTTGTTGCAAAAAATGTATCTTCAAAACCGAGAAGTTTTTTTGACAACTTAGACAAAGGTGCAAAAATAGAAGGGGCTTCGGGGTTAGGTTATATTATTCTTGAGAGTAGTAATGGAAAATTAGAAGGAAAAGGACCCATAGCTAAATTCTTTTCCGAGGATGCAATAAATACTTTATGTAGAAAAATTAACGCCATAAGCGGAGATGCCATATTCTTTGTTTGCGATATCAAGAAAAATGCTGAAAAATTTTCAGCTTGGGCAAGAACCGAGATTGCTAAAAATTTTACTTAAGCAAATTTTTGCAGGAAGAGCTGAATATACCTTAGATAAATTTGTTGCTGCTACTGAAGGTTATTGTAGGAATAGGCCAGAGTTAAGAAAAATAATAAATAATATTTACTTTGCAAGTAGGAGATTGAGGCGGAATATTCTTTTCAATAATTCTAGAGTACCAGATACTAATTATGATGATATCGATGAATCTATTGATATTAAACAGAGGCAAAAAGAGTACCAGAAGCTTTTAGATATAGTGAATAGT
>JALRAW010000169.1 GCA_023257975.1 Candidatus Fonsibacter sp. | reverse complement strand
TATTGGACATTTTGACAATGAAATTCAAGTTAGTGCATTAAAAAATTATCGGTGGAATGAAGTAAAGCCTCAGGTTCATGAAATTGAGTTTCCAGATAAAAAAAGAATTATTTTATTAGCAGAGGGAAGATTGGTAAATCTTGGCTGTGCAACAGGACATCCTAGTTTTGTTATGAGCGCTTCTTTTACAAACCAAGTTATTGCCCAAATAGAATTATGGAACAATAATGGAAAATATCAAAACAAAGTCTATGTTTTACCAAAACATTTAGATGAAAAAGTTGCTATGTTGCATCTTGCAAAAGTGGGCGCAAAACTTACTAAATTAAGCAAAGAGCAAGCTGATTATATTAGCGTTTCTGAAAAAGGACCTTTTAAACCAGACACATACCGTTATTAGCTTCAATTAAATGGAATTAAAATCATTAGATTCCACAAAAAAAGTTGCTGAAGCTGTTGCAATTAATTTAAAACCAAATGATTTTTTATTACTCAGTGGTAATTTAGGAGCTGGTAAGACAACATTTACTAGATTTCTAATACATTATTTACAACAAAAATATCAACGTCCTTTAGAGGAGATAGTAAGTCCCACTTTTAATATAGTTCAATATTATGACTTAGGAAAAGATTTTAAAGTTGCTCACTATGATTTTTATAGACTAAAAAAAGAAAAAGAAATTTTAAATATAGGTTTATTTGATACAGCAAAAGATTTTATAAATATTATTGAGTGGCCTGAAATTACTTTGAATTCTTTGAATGATTTTTTACAAATTAAATTTTTTTATGATCCTAATAAAGATTTTAGATTTTTAGAATTTAATGGAAAAGGAAAGTGGTCAGGATTCAGTATTAATGATTAATAGTAAAAGATTAAAAATTATAAAAATTTTTCTCAAAAAAAATTATATAGAAAATTATAAAATAAAAGAAATAAAAGGGGATGCTTCTTTTAGAAAATATTTTAGAATTTATTTAAAAAATAAATCCTACGTTCTTGCTTCTGCAGAACAGGAAAAAAAATCTAATATTTTAAATTATATTCAAATTAATAAGTTTTTAAATAAAGAAGGAATTAATGCGCCAAAAGTAATAGATTATAATTATAAAAATGGTTTGGCTTTATTGGAGGATTTTGGTGACAAAACTTATCTTCAGTTAATTAAAAGATCTAAAAATAAGTTTTATGTTTATCAATCGTTAATTAAGTATTTAATTAAATTACAAAGAATAAATTTTAGAACTAACATATTTCGATTTAAAAAATATAATTTTAGTATCTTAAAAAAAGAAATAGATTTATTTTTTATTTGGTACTTACCTCATATTATTAAAATAAAAAATAATTCTCAAATTAAAAAGTTAAGACAATTATTATTATCAATTTTAAAGAATAATTTTATTTATAATAATTTTTTTGTTCATAGAGATTTCCATGTCTCAAATATGATGCAATATAAGAATGACTCAAAAAATAAAATTGGAGTTATTGATACACAGGATGCTTTGATTGGTTCAAGAGCTTACGATGTGCTTTCTTTGATAGATGATGTTAGGATTAAAACTAGTTATGAGTTGAAGCAGAAGTTATTAAATTATTATTTATTATTAGCGAAGAAAGAAAAGAATTTTAATATTAAACAATTTAAGAAAGAATTTTCAATTCTTTCAGTGCAAAGAGCTATGAAAATTATTGGAATATTTTCAAGGCTTTTTAAACGGGATAAGAAAAATAGATATTTAAAATTAATTCCTTACACTTGGACAATACTTAATAAAAGGTTAGAAGATCCAATATTTAAAGAGGTGAGAGTTATCATTAATCAGCAAATTAAATTAAGATCTAAGAATGTTAATTGATAAAAAGTTTTTTGAAGATTCAGAAGCGTGGCCTTTTGTCGAATCTAGAGAAATATTAAAAAAATCTAATCAGGCACTTGAGATTTTTCTAGCATAAATACAAAGTCATTTCCTAGAGAAACATCTAGCCATTGAAATTGAAGTTTCGGGAATTTTTTCAACAAGATTTCTTTGTTATGACCAATTTCAACAATCAAAATACCA
>JALRAW010000146.1 GCA_023257975.1 Candidatus Fonsibacter sp. | reverse complement strand
CACGAGTCCCGCCGCCCACACCTGCCCGGACTCCTCGTCCTCGCCATTCACTCCCGTGTTACCGATGTGGGGGTAGGTGAGCGTCACGATCTGGCGGGCATAGGAGGGATCCGTGAGGATTTCCTGGTAGCCCGTCATGGCGGTGTTGGTCTTTTAAAAAATATTAATAATATGATGACATTTAATTTTAAAAATACAGAAAGTATTATTGCGGTTATAGGAGAAACGTCGGGTCATTTAAGTCAAAGTGCTTTAATTTACGACATTATAGGAGACAAAAAGGGTCCTCCTCCTCAAATTAATTTAAAAGAAGAAAAGAAAAATGGTCTTTTTGTTAGCGAAATAATTAAAAGAAAATTAGTTAATGCGGTACATGATGTTTCTCATGGAGGAATAATCGTTACAATAGCTGAAATGTGTATGGCTTCTAATATTGGTGCAAAAATTACAGTCTCAGGATCTAATACTGATAAAATTAAATATTTATTTTCGGAAGACCAGGCTAGGTATTTAATTGAAATTAATAAAAAAAATCTAGACAAAATAAAAAATATTGCAAAAACTAAAAATGTTATATTTAATATTATTGGTAAAACTCAAAGTGAGATTTTTGAAGTAGAAAATGATTTTAAAATTAGCATTAAAGAATTAAGAAAAAAAAATGAATGTTGGTTTAAAAATTATAATAGTAATTAATTATGGCTATTAAACAAGATGAAATTCACAAATTACTGAAAGAAGGATTTCCAGACGCAGATATAGAAATAAATGATCTTGCTGGTGATGATAACCATTATTCTGCCAAAATTAAATCTTCAAAATTTAAAGGTAAGACTAGAGTTCAGCAACATCAAATGGTATATGCTTCTCTTAAGGGAAAAATGGGAAATGAATTGCACGCATTAGCACTAACAACAGAAGAGAAATAAATGTCAGATATCAATGAAAAAATAAAAGATATTATAAATAAAAATAATGTAGTTTTATTTATGAAAGGCACCCCTGAAATGCCACAATGTGGATTTTCAATGACAGTTAGTAATATTTTAAAAGAACTAAAAGTAAAATTTAGTGGAGTTAATGTTTTAGCAGATCCTGAGATAAGACAAGGAATTAAAGATTTTAGTAATTGGCCAACTGTTCCACAACTTTATATTAAAGGAGAGTTTATTGGTGGTTGCGATATTACTAAAGAAATGTATGAAAAAGGTGAGTTACAAAAAATTCTTAAATAAATTTAAATAATCGCCTTATTTTTTTGCTAAAAAATTTCTTTATGATTACTAAGAAAGATAATTTTTTATAAAATTCAAAATCATTATTATTTTCTAAAATTGAATAATCTATTTTAGACTCCCAAAAAATTTCTGTAACGAGACTATCTCTAAAGAATTTTCTTATGTTTTGAACTGTAGATACTGACAAAAATGGTTCTATTATTTGTTTACGTTTAATTATACTAAGAGTATGATTTACATCATCAAAGTTAATCCACCAAATGTGAGCCTTTTCATTTACGTCAACTAAATTATCTTCAAGTCTGGTCGGTACTTCAATATATCCACCATACGAAACTCTCTCTAATTCTTTTATAAAAAAATCAATATTTTCCACATGTTCAAGAACATGGCTTGCAATAACAAAATTAAATTCTTTATCTGCAAATGGAAGTTTACTATCTTTGATAAGAGTAAATTTTTTGTCTTTGTATAAATGTGAAAAATCTTGAGTATCAGCTACATGATTTGAATATTTATTTGCAGTGTACCCGCAACCTATATCTAAAATTTTCCAATTTTTTTTTTGACTTAAAAAATCTTCAACAAATTTTTTTGTAGTTCTTTTTAACAAAACTATCTTGAATAATATTCAACAACTAACTTGGGTTCCATTTGAACCGGATATGGAATCTGATCATATTTTGGAACTTTGTTAAATTTTGCTGTCATTTTTTTATGGTCTGCAAGAATATATTCTGGAACTTCTCTTTCTTTGCTTTGTGTTGCTCCAATAATTGGAATTGATTGTTTAAATGAATCTTTAATTTCAATTTCATCATTTTCAGATACTAAATAACTTGAAATATTTACTTTCTTTCCGTTAACTTTTACTTTTCCATGATTTATCATTTGTCTTGCAGCAAAAACAGTTATTGCAAATTTTGCTCTATAAATAACTGCATCCAATCTTCTTTCTAATAAACCGACTAAATTTTCTCCTGTATCCCCTTTTTTCTTATAAGCTTTTCTAAAAAGATTTCTAAACTGTCTTTCACTTATATTGCCGTAGTAACTTTTTAATTTTTGCTTAGCTTGTAATTGAATATTGTAGTCTGAAGGCTTTCCTTTACTTCTTTGACCGTGTTGACCTGGACGATATGCTCTAGTGTTGAAAGGACTTTTTGGTCTTCCCCAAAGATTTACACCAAGTCGTCTATCAACTTTATGAGTAGAATTTATTCTTTTTGTCATAATTTAAAGTGCCCTGTTATAATAACCCACAGTCTTATAGTCAATGTTACTCCTCATTCTTTATATTTAATTAAAGAACTAATAACTCCTGATAAAGTTCTAATTTCCTGCGTAGAAAGCGAACTTCGATGAAAAATATTTTTAACACTTCTAATCATTTGTTGCTTTTTTTCTTCTGGCTTCAAAAAACCTACTTTATCTAAATGAGATATTAAAAAATCTAAAAAAACATTAACTTCTTTCTTCTTCGCATCTTCGCTTCTATATAAATTTTTGACTATAGGTTCAAATTTTTTTGAAGAAATAAATAATTCAAAGGCAAAAACAGTTACTGCATGCGATAAATTTAATGACTTAAACTTATTACTTGTTGGAATATTAACCAAATAATTTGCATTAATAAGATCATCATTGCTTAAGCCTGATGCCTCTGGTCCAAAAAAAATTCCAATTTTTTTATTAAGATAACTTTGTTTTTTTATAATTTTAACAGCGACATTCAAGTCTATAATTTTTTTATTAACCGATCTACTTCTTGATGTAGTTGCAAAAATATAATCTAAATCTGAAACTGCTTGATCATTATTTAAAAATACTTTTGCTTTATGAACAATATCTTTAGCATCTACTGCCGTGTATGCTGCACTTTTATTTGGCCAACTATCTCGTGGCGAGACCAATCGTAAATTTTCAAAATTAAAATTTTTTAATTATCAATTGAACCTTAATCTACTTATAGTTTCGAATATAAAAAACTAGTTAACTAATAAAGAGGAAGATATGAAAAAACTATTGATCGCTTTAATTACATTAGCGTTCACATCTACTTCATCAATTGCAGGACCAAAGATTGAAGTTTTGCACTGGTGGACTTCAGGTGGTGAAGCTGCTGCACTTAAAGTTTTAAAAGATGATTTCGCTGCAAACGGCGGTGAATGGAT
>JALRAW010000191.1 GCA_023257975.1 Candidatus Fonsibacter sp. | reverse complement strand
CTACTTGATCTAATTTATTTTATGAATTCCACTAGCCAAAATTACTTATTAAACCTTAATAATCAACAAAAAGAAGCTGTTATTCACTCAGATGGTCCTCTGTTAATTTTAGCAGGAGCAGGCTCGGGAAAGACTAAAGTTCTAACCACTCGAGTTGTTCATCTTATCGAGACAAAAAAATGCTGGGCCAATCAAATTCTTTGCGTAACTTTTACCAACAAAGCTGCAAATGAAATGCGGGAACGAATATTAAAACTTCTTAGCGCTCAATCTTCTTCTCTACCTTGGCTTGGAACCTTTCACTCTATTAGTAATAAGATCTTAAGACGTCATGCAGAAGCTGTTGGTTTAAAATCAAATTTCACGATTTTAGATACCCTTGATCAATTAAGGTTAATAAAAAATATAATTGAATCAGAAAACATTGATATAAAAAAAATACCACCAAAATTAGTAGCTGCTTTTATAGATGACTGGAAAAATAAAGGTCTCATTCCAAGTGAAGTTAAAGTTAATAATGAAAACTATATTAAAGATACAGCGTTAAAAATATATAGAATTTATCAGCAGCGATTAAAGATTATGAACTGCGTAGATTTTGGTGATCTGATCTTGCATTGTGTAACAATATTTAAAACTATGCCTGAGATACTAGAATTATATCATAATAATTTTAAATATATTCTTGTAGATGAATATCAGGATACAAACTTTATTCAAAATATTTGGTTAAATTTATTATCGAAAAAAAATAACAATTTATGCTGCGTAGGAGATGATGACCAATCTATCTATAGTTGGCGTGGTGCTGAAGTTAAAAATATTTTAAATTTTGACAAACTAAATGCTAATACAAAAGTTATTAAATTAGAGCAAAACTACAGATCAACGCAAAATATTTTAGATACTGCTTCTTCTTTAATTTCAAATAATGAAGATAGACTTGGTAAAAAACTATGGTCTGAAAATTCTAAAGGAGATTTGATAGAAGTAAATTGCTACAACAATGGATATGATGAAGCGATTGCCGTCGCAGATGAAATCGAAAAAAATTTATCAAAAGAACATTCTCTTAATCAAGTATCCATATTAGTTCGGGCTGCTTTTCAAACAAGAGAGTTTGAAGACCGATTTATAAAAATTAATTTACCTTATAGAGTTATTGGAGGATTAAAATTTTATGATCGCGCTGAAATAAAAGATGCTATTTGTTATATTAGAATTATTTACCAAGAAAATGATGATCTTGCTTTTGAAAGAATTATCAACACTCCAAAACGTGCAATTGGAGATGCTACTCTAAAAGAAATTCATAAAATTGCTAAGGAGAAAAATATTAATTTAGAACAAGCGTCACTCATATATTGCGAACAAGAAAATCCAACTGGAAAAACTATTCTAAGTTTGAAAAAAATTATTACCGACATTCAGTTATGGAGAAAATTATCAAAAGAAATAACTCATTATGAACTAACGGAAAGAGTCTTGGACGAATCTGGCTATTCCCAAATGCTTATGAATGAAAAAACGCCAGAGGCTGACAGTAAATTAGAGAACTTAAAGGAATTAATATTATCAATGAAAAATTATAGTAGCCTTCAAGATTTTCTTGAAAATATCTCATTACAAACCTCAATAGATGAGGATTGGAATGGTGAAAAAATAAATTTAATGACTATGCATGCCGCTAAAGGACTTGAATTTGATTTAGTTTTTTTGCCAGGCTGGGAAGAGGGATTATTTCCTCATCAAAAATCAATTGATGAAAAAGGACATCAAGCAATAGAGGAGGAAAGAAGACTTGCTTATGTTGCGATTACTAGAGCAAAGAAGAAATTATTTATTTCTTTTGTAAACAATAGAAGAATTTATGGAGGCAAGAGAGATAGGGACATAGACTGGATGCCAACACTTCCTTCTCGTTTTATTGAGGAACTTCCTAAAGACAATATCAACATGAAAAATCATTTTTCAGAGTATCAAAAAAGTGATTTTGATTTTAATCAGGAGATTGACTACGACAAACCATCGAGAAGTCCTGGCTGGGAAAGACTAAAACAAGCAAAAAAAAATATAAATAATTTTAATAAAATTAGCTACAGTAATAATAATACAATTTTTAAAGTTGGCGAAAGTGTAACTCATGATGATTTTGGCAATGGAAAAGTAATTCATATAGAAGATAATAAACTAATTATTATTTTTAAAAAATATGGTGAAAAAAAAATAATTGATAAATTTATAAAAAAAAGTAATGAATAAAATTAATCAATTAAGAAATTTTTTAAATAAACAAAATTGTGATGCTTATTTAATTCCAAAGAATGATGAATATTTTGGAGAGTACGTACCTAAAAATAAAGATAGATTAAAATTTATATCTGGATTTACCGGCTCAACAGGACTTGCCCTAATTTTAAAAAATAAATCTTATTTATTTGTTGATGGTCGTTACACACTGCAAGCAAAAAAAGAAATTTATAAAGATTTTAAAATTTGCGAAATTCCAAAAATTAAACCTCATTACATTCTAAAAAATCTAAATAAAGAAATTACTTTAGGGTTTGATCCAAAACTTTTTACTTCAAATACGTTAAAAAATATTATTTCAAATAGTTTAGTTAAAATAAAACCTATAAATAATAACTTAATTGATGCAGTTTGGAAAAATAAGACAAAAATTAACAATAATAAATTTTATATTTTAGAAGAGAAATATCATGGAGAAAACTATTTAAATAAAATTAGTAAAATAAATAAATTTCTTAAGTTAAAAGATATTCATTATTTACTTACAACGGCAGTCGAAAATATTTCATGGTTATTAAACATTAGAGGATCTGATGCATCATCTAGTCCACTTACAAATGGAAAAATTTTATTTAATAAAAATGGTAAAATAATATTTTTTACAAATATTAATAAAATTACACCTCAAATTAAAAAATCTTTTGGAAAGAAAGTAATTTTTATTAAAGAAGAATTATTTGTTAACTACTTAAAAAAGATTAAAAATTCAAAAATTTTAATAGATAAAAAAACATGTAGTTTTTATTATGAAAAAAATATCCATTTTTCGAACAAACTTATTGATATCGAAGATCCTATATATTTATTAAAAGCTATTAAAAATAAAACAGAGATCAATAATACAAAAATTGCTCATTTATTTGATGGGATTGCTTTAACTAAATTTATTTTTTGGCTAAAAAATAATTATAGAAAAACAAAGATAACAGAAGTATCTGCACAGAATAAATTAGAAAATTATAAAAAACAGAACAAAAATTATTTATATCCAAGCTTTAATACCATTTCAGGATTTGGTGGAAATGGAGCAATAGTTCATTACAGATCTAATAATAAAACCAATAAAGCAATTAAGGGTAATAATTTATATCTTTTGGATTCTGGTAGTCAGTATTTTTATGGGACCACTGACGTGACTCGAACGATAGCTATTGGCAACTTATCAAATTTTCAAAAAAAAATTTATTCAAAAGTTCTCAAAGGTCATATTGCAGTTGCCTCATATAAATTAAAAAAATCAACACTAGGAAAGCATATAGACAAGGTTGCAAGAGTTCCTTTACTAAAACTAGGTTATAACTATTCACATGGGACAGGTCATGGAGTTGGTTATTTTTTAAATGTACATGAGGGGCCGCAAGGATTATCCCCTTTTAATAATCATAAAATACTACCAGGAATGATCCTGTCAAACGAACCTGGATTTTATAAAGAAAATAATTTTGGAATAAGAATTGAAAATTTAATTTATTGTAAAAAAATTAATAATAACCATTCAAAATTTATAAATCTAACAATGGTTCCAATTGATAAAGATTGTATTAACAATAAGCTTTTTAATAAAAATGAAATAAATTGGATTAATAACTATCATCAAAAAATCTTTTATATTCTGAAACCTTTTATGAATAATACTGAACTTAAATTACTAACTGAAGCTTGTTCAGCTATTTCTTGATAACTTTAACCACTCTTTTTCTTCAATAATTTTAACGCCTAATTCTTTAGCTTTATCAACTTTGTTTTTTGTTGGTGTTCTCATTCATGGGGGGTTAGATCAATTATATGGCATTCTAAAGACTGCTTCTTGCTTGTTGTTGAATTAGTTTTACTAAATGTCGGATACTTTTTTCTCTTTTTTTTTTATTATTATTATTACGGCATTTTAT
>JALRAW010000061.1 GCA_023257975.1 Candidatus Fonsibacter sp. | reverse complement strand
GAGTTAGTTATCTTATAAATCAAAAAATGTTGAGTCGTACTAATTTGTTCCAACTGCGTAATAAAAAGAGGCATATATAAAAATTATAGTAATTCAGCTTTTTATTATGGTACAAGCTGGGATTATTATTAGTCGTAGCGAGTTTAAGAGGTAGGATTTTATGAACAGATTGTTTACAGTTTTTATGGTAGTTGCTTCGATGCAGGGTTATTTTTAGAAGCAAAGTTATTAATAATATTGTCAAACAAACAAAGCATTTATTTAAAAATATCAGCTTAGTTCAAAATGGCGTTGATAAAATAAAAACCCTTGCAGCTTTAATTTTAGTTGGAAATTCCTTTGAACAATATGAAGAATACACTCAATATGGACTTAAAAATTTAGAAGATGAACTTGGAAACTTTATAAATAAAGATGGATTTGTAAAAAGTAAAAATCCTGAAGATTTATTTTGGACTTTATATTTTTTAGTTCTTATTAAAGAGTGGCTAACATTATCTAGAAAACAAACTCCTGCTTTTATTAATATTTATATCAATTCCCTTGGAATTTGTTTTAAATTCCTAAGATTTTCAAATGGAGATCTTCCTCTTTTTAACGGTGCCAATCATATTAATACTGAAAAATTTTATGAATTTTTAGAATCTCGAGGCTATGAGTTTGAAAATATGGAAAATATTTTCTGTGGTTATGCAAAAATTAAATCAAAAAAGATTGAATTATTTATGGATGCCAACAACCCCTCTTCCATATTGCATTCAAGAAATTATCAAGCAGGTCCATTATCTTTTGAACTTGCATCCAATGGAGTAAAATTTATCTGTAATTCTGGATCAGGTAAGAACCTTGGAGAAGAATTATCCTATTTAAGCTCATCAACCGCCGCTCATTCAACAGTTACAATTAACGATACCTCCTCTTGTATATTTCAAAAAAATGCTCTGATTAGAAAATATTTTGGAAACTCTCTTATTGAAAAACATAATATTGTTAAAAAAGAATTTAAAAATGATAAAGAATTTATTCAATGCATTGTTGCCCATGATGGTTATGAAAAAAGATTTAAAATATTACATGAACGACAAATTACTCTTTTTAAAATTAAAAATCATATTGAGGGAATTGATAGTTTAAAATGTAAAAATCTAGAGAATAAAAATTTAACCTTTAGTGTAAGATTTCATATTCATCCTGATATTCGCATCACAAAAACCATGGGAAATGATATTTTGCTCAGCTCTAATAAAGGCGAAGGCTGGATATTTAGAAGTCCTCAAATACCAACTAAAATTGAGAAAAATCTTTATTTTGGCAATCCAGACAACATTAAAGAATCCTCATTTATTCTGCTTGAAGGCATCATAGATAACGAGAACACCAATATTATTTGGCATCTAGAAAAAGCCAAATAAAAATCGTATACCCAATACTCCTTCATGCAACTGATTAAAATTAAAAAAGCCTTAATCTCTGTTTCCGATAAAACAAATCTAAAAGAAGTTCTCGAGTGTTTAAAGGCAAACAATGTTGAAATTATTAGCACCGGCGGTAGCTATAAATTTATAAAAGATCTTGGCTTTAAATGTACTGAAATTTCAGAATATACAAAATTTCCTGAAATATTAGATGGCAGACTTAAAACATTGCATCCAAAAATTCATGGGGGTTTACTTGCTAAAGCTGATGATAAAGACCACCAA
>JALRAW010000129.1 GCA_023257975.1 Candidatus Fonsibacter sp. | reverse complement strand
CATCTATTGCTTTTAGCAACAACGGGGTGGAAATGTTTTAAAAAAAAAAATCGTATTGTATTTTTATTCCCCGATAGCTCAGCTGGTAGAGCAGTTGACTGTTAATCAATTGGTCGCAGGTTCGAGTCCTGCTCGGGGAGCCAAATAATTTTAAGCAGTTTTAGAAAGCTTTTTGTTTGAGTGTAAAATATTTAAAAGTTTTTCTTTTTCAACTTCAGATAATTTATTTACAAATGTTTCTAAAGAATTATCACTTTTCGTATGGGCATCTAAATTTTGAAAATCTTTAAAATCTTCAAAAAAATATTTTACAGGAACTTTTAAAAAATTAGCTAGTTGTAATAATCTGCTAGAGCTTACTCCATTAGTTCCTTTTTCATATTTTTGAATTTGCTGAAATGTAACATTGATAGCTCTTGCTACTTGTGTTTGTGTAAGTCCAAGAGCAGATCTTCTAGCTCTTAACTGTTTTCCTAAATGTTGATTTAATTCTAGTGACATTGATCCCTTTATTTAAATATTAAAATCTGATTAAACTTATTTTTAAATAATAAATCAAGTCATAAAATAAAAAATAATAAAAAATGTCATGCTCATACCTTTGGTTAAAAGATGATTTTAGAATATCAAATAATCAAGCATTACAAGCACTTATTGATGATGAAAATAAAAGAAAATGCGCTATTTATATTTACAATAGGGATTCATATCTACCTCGCGAAGCTCAACAATGGTGGCTTGCCAAATCTTTAGAAATATTCAAAAAAAAATTAGAAAATTTAAATATTTCTCTTGACGTAATTCACGGAATAGAGACAAAAATTTTTAAAAAACTAATTAATTCTAAACCTTTTAATCGTATTTATTGGAATAAATCTTGCGATATTAATGAAAATATTATCGAAGAAAATGTAAAAAAAATCTTAAATGAGAGTAATATTATTTTTAAAGAATTTAAAGCTAATTTACTTAATCCTGTTGAGAAAATTAAAAAAGACGATGGAACTCCATTTAAAGTATTTACTCATTATTGGAAAAAAGCTGAACAAATCTATTTAAAGAATAATCATAATTATAATGAAAAAATATATAAAAATTATAATAAAAATTCCAAAAAAGACGTAAATATTCAGTCAATATATCCCAAAAAAAATTGGTATAAAAAATTTGAAAAATATTGGGAACCAAGTGAAGAAAATGCAAAAAAAATATTAAATGATTTCATAAAAAATAGTATTGAAAAATACGCAATAAATAGAGACATTCCGTCAATTGAAGGTACTTCCAAATTATCTCCTTATTTGAAATTTGGACAAATTTCAGTTCATCAAATAATGCAAAAATGTTTAGAAATTAAAAATAAAAAAATTGGATATCGAAAATATATTAATGAAATTGGCTGGAGAGAATTTTCGCATTCTTTACTTCATAATTTCTCTACCATGCAATCAAATAATCTAAGAAAAGATTTTGATAATTTTAAATGGAATAAAAATGAAAAATTATTAATAAAATGGAAAAAAGGATTAACGGGATATCCGATAGTTGATGCAGGTATGAGAGAACTTTATGAAACTGGATGGATGCATAATAGAGTTAGAATGATTGTGGCCTCTTTTCTAGTTAAACATTTAAGAATTCATTGGCTCGAAGGTGAAAAATATTTTAGAGATACACTGCTAGATTTTAATTTAGCTAATAATGTTGCTGGGTGGCAGTGGGTTGCTGGAACGGGAGCTGATGCAGCTCCTTATTTTAGAATCTTTAATCCTATCTTGCAGGGAGAAAAATTTGATGCAAAGGGATATTACATTAAAAAATGGTGCCCTGAATTAAAAAATATACCAGATAATTTTTTACATAAGCCTTGGGAAATGCCTAAAGAATTACAAAATAAAATAAATGTTATAATAGGAAAAAATTATCCCTTTCCAATAGTTAATCATGAGGAAGCAAGAAACTCTGCTCTAAAAGCTTTTAAAGAATTAAGGAGATGAAAAAAAGAATTGCAATTATAGGCAGTGGAGTTTCGGGAATAACAGCAGGTTTTGAACTTTGTAAAAAATATGAAGTTCATATTTATGAAAAGAATTCATATCTTGGGGGCCATACTCATACCCATGAGGTAATAGATGAAAAAAAAAAATATTTTATAGATAGTGGATTTATAGTTTTTAATAATAAGACGTATCCAAATTTTATTAATTTGCTTAATAAAATAAATATTATTTCAGAAAATACAAATATGAGTTTTTCTGTAAATTATCCAAATGAAAATTTTGAATGGTCTGGAAAAAATTTAAATACTATTATTTTTAAAAATAAAAATTTTTTTTCAATCAAATTTTTAAAAATTATAATAGGGATAATAAAATTTAATTTTTTGGCTAAAATTAATAAACAATCCTTTATAAAACTAAAAATTGATGACTTTCTTAAAAAATTTAATTTTAGTAAAGAATTTAAAAAATACTATTTTTACCCAATGTGCTCTTCAATATGGTCAAATCCTATTGATAAAATAAAAAATTACAAAACATATTTTCTTATAAAATTTTTTATAAATCATGGTTTGGTTAATTTATTATTTAGACCACAATGGAAAGTAATTAAACTAGGGAGTTACAAATATATTAAAAAGATAATCGATTTATCAGATATTAAGTTTTTTTTAAATAACACTGTTAAATCAATAATAATTAATAAAGACAAAATTATAATAAAAAATAAAAATAAATTGATGAATTATGATTATTTAATCTTTGCCAATCATACTGACGAAATTAAAAAAATACTTCCAAATAATTTTAAAAAACAAAAAAAGATATTATCTTTAGTAGATTATAAAACTAATGACGCATGCTTGCATACCGACACGTCATTAATGCCAAAAAATAAATACAATTGGTCAAGTTGGAATTTCATTAGTTTTAATGACAATGTTTCAAGATTAACCTACTGGATGAACTATTTACAAAATTTAACATGTAAAAGAAATTATTTTGTTTCTATAAATTCAAATAATTTAATAAATAAAAATAAAATTATAAAAAAAATTAAATATAGCCATCCTGTTTTTAAACATAATAAGGAATATACTCTCAAAAAATTAGAAGAAATTCAGGGCCTCAATAATATTTATTATTGTGGTGCATGGTGTGGATATGGTTTTCATGAAGATGGTGTTGTATCCGCTAAAAATGTTTCAAATTATTTATTATAATGAAAAGCTCACTTCAACCAGGAAGCGTATTTCACAAAAGAATATATCCATATAATCATCAATTTAAATATAAAACAGTATCTGCACTTATTAACTTAGACGAATTAGATATTATCAATAAGTTATTTTTATTTTCTGTTAATTCTTTCAATTTATTTAGTTTTTTTTTTAAAGATCACGGTGAAAGAAACGATAATAATCCAAAATATTTCATATTAAAAAATATTACAAAAAAATTTAATGACAGAAAAAAATATACTATCTATCTTTACTGTACTCCTTCATTTTTTGGTTATGTATTTAATCCAATTTCTATTTATTTATGTAAAGATAAAAAAAATAAAATTAGGTACGTTTGTTATGAAGTAAAAAATACTCATCATGAACAACATTGTTATTTAATTAAAATAAAAAAAAATTCAGAAAAAATATATTCAAAATTGCAAAAAAAATTTTATGTATCCCCTTTTTTACAAATGAACTTAAAATATAAATTTTATTTATTTAATAAAAAAAATATATTTTTATTAAATATAGATGTTTACAAAAAGAATCAAATAATTCTTAAAACAGGAATTTCCTCTAAGACTGTAGCACTTAATAATATGACTTTAATTTATTACTTTATAAAAAATCTATTCTTTGCCCAAAAAGTTATAATTCTAATACATTATCAAGCTATAAAAATTTTTATAAAACAAAAAACTTTTTTTTCTAAACCCCAAAAAAATAATGATACAGTATCATTTTATGGATAATTTATTTATAAAATATTTAAATTTTAAACTTCAAAATCTTAGATGGGGAGAAATAAAAGTAAATTTAAAAAATTCATATGAAAGAAATTTTAAATCAAAAGAGGGAAATTTAAGTTCTAATATTTTTATTAAAGATAACTCTTTTTTTAAAGACTTGCTTTTTAAAGGAGAATTAGGATTTGCAGAGTCATACATTAATAATAAATGGGAAACTTCTAATCTATCGAATTTACTAAAAATATTATTAAAAAATCAACAAATTAAAAAAAAAAATTGGGCTGATAATTTTTTTTCAACATTTGTAGAAAAAATTAAATTTATTTTTAAATCAAATTCAATAAAGCAAGCAAAAAAGAATATTCATTATCATTACGATCTTGGTAATAAATTTTATTCATTATGGCTTGACTCTACCATGACTTATTCTTCGGGTATTTTTTTAAATGAAAAAGATGATTTGTTAACGTCACAAATTAATAAGTATGATTCCATAATTAAAAATTTAGATATTCAAACTTCTGACAGTGTTCTTGAGGTGGGTTCAGGCTGGGGTGGTTTTATAAAAAGAAATTATGAAATTACTAAATCTAAAATTGATGGTTTAACAATTAGCAAGCAACAATTTTCCTACGTCGAAGATTTAATAAACAAAAATAATCTAAATAGTAATTCAAAAATTATATTTAAAGATTATAGAAAATTAGATTCAATTAACTTTTATGACAAGATTGTCTCTATTGAAATGTTTGAAGCTGTTGGAAAAAAATATTGGGATATATATTTTAAAACTTTAAATCAAGTTCTCAAAAAAAATGGAAAAGCTTGTTTTCAAATAATCACTATTCATGATGATGAATATTTAAATTATATTAACCAAGTAGATTTTATACAAAAATATATTTTTCCTGGAGGTGTTCTTCCTTCAAAGAAAATTTTATATAAATTATTTAAAGAAAATAATTTTGAACTATATGAAGAAAAATCTTTTGGAAAAGACTATGCAAAAACTTTAACAATTTGGAAAGAAAGATTTAATAAATCCTGGAATGATATCTCAAAAATTGGTTTTGATGAAAAATTTAAAAATTTATGGAATTATTATTTAAGTTATTGTGAAACTGGATTTGACACAGGACATACGGATGTTAGTCAATTTTATTTAAGAAAAATCTAATAATATTTCTAATTTAAAGTCTTTAACTGGTAATTCCATTCCCCTTTAAGAGAAAAATCCATTGAAACCCATTGAAATGTATTGTCCGTAAAACCTACTTTTACATCTATACCCTCTCCCTTTACATTAAATAACTGAACAATTTGTTTTTTATTATTAATAACTCTTTCCTCTTTATTTAAAAAAGTTACTTTAGTTTCAGTAGATCTACAGCTTTGTCCCAACACGAAATTATTATTAATTAAAACATCATGATTCCACCAAGTTCCTAGAGAAAAATCTTTATTAGAGGAATATTTAAAAAATTTACCTTCTGTTGTACCATCAAAATTATACACTCCATTATCAGAACGATTAATATTACAATAATCTTTATCATTTCCGTCTTTTGTAGTTGATTTGAATTCAATTAATTTATTATCTTTATAAATTTCCTTTCCTAATGAATGATATTTATAAATTGAAACTCCTAGTAATTTAATGTCAAAAAATACTTCCGTTGAAATTTCTTTAACTCCACTCTTACTAGAAAAAATAACTTTATGATAACCAACTTTTTCATTATTTCTATAAATATCAAATTCAATTTTTTTTAAATTTTTATTATGATCTATATGTGCATTTAAGTTTTGACATATAAAAATAAAGAATACAGATATAAAAGAAACACGAAACATTAAAATTAATGAAGAATTTGACTTAAAAAAAGTTTAGTTCTTTCATTTTCAGGATTTTCAAAAAACTCTTTTGTTTTTTTAGTTTCAATAATTTTTCCTTCGTCCATAAAAACAACTCTGTCAGCAACAGTTTTGGCAAATCCCATTTCATGAGAAACGACAACCATTGTCATTCCAGCTTTTGCTAGTTCAGTCATAATTTCTAAAACTTCTTTTATCATTTCAGCATCTAAAGCTGATGTAGGTTCATCAAATAACATAATTTTTGGTTGCATACATAAAGCTCTAGCTATCGCTGCTCTTTGTTGTTGCCCCCCTGATAATTGTCCCGGATATTTATTTGCTTGTTCTGAAATTCTTACTTTTTTTAAATATTCCATTGCTATTTCTTCACTTTTTTTTTTCGGAATTTTTTTTACCCACGCCGGTGCTAAGGCGCAATTATCTAAAATAGTTAAATGAGGAAACAAATTAAATTGTTGAAAGACCATTCCAACATCACCTCTTATTTTATCAATATTTTTTAAGGTACTATCTAATTCAATCCCTTCTACAACTACGCTTCCATTTTGATGTTGTTCAAGACCGTTTATACATCTAATCAAAGTTGACTTTCCAGAACCTGATGGACCGCAGATAATTATTTTTTCACCTTTATTTACAAATAAATTAATATCTTTAAGTACATGAAATTTACCGTACCATTTATTTACATTTTTAAATTCTATAATCTTTTCACTCATTAATGTCTTTCTGTGCTAAATTTTTTCTCTAAGCTTTGCGTATATCTACTTAATAAATATGAAAAAAACCAAAAAATTAATCCAACAAAAATATACCCTTCAACAGCCATTCCAAGCCAATATGAATTTGATTTTGCTAAATTTACCATTCCTAAAAGCTCAAGTAATCCAACTAGTATAATCAGAGGAGTATCTTTAAATAATGCTATAAAAGTATTAGTAAGACCTGGTATAACAGTCTTAATAGCCTGAGGTAATATAATTAAAAAATTCATTTTCCAATAACTCATTCCAAGTGATTTTGCAGCTTCATACTGACCCTTGGGCAATGATTGAAGACCTCCTCTAATGACTTCAGCCACATAAGCAGATTCAAATATACCTAAACCAATTGCAACTCTTAACAGTTTATCAACATTAAAATTCGCTGGTAGAAGCAGGGGAAACATAATTGCGGCTGCAAAAAGAACAGTAATTAAAGGTATTCCTCTCCAAAATTCTACAAAAGCTATACAAAAATATTTAATAACTGGTAACTCAGATCTCTTTCCTAATGCTAACAAAACTCCCAAAGGAAATGCAAATATAATTCCAAAAAATGTCAACATGAATGTCAATGAAAGTCCTCCCCAAACCCTGGTTTCAACATTCTCTAAACCAAATCCACCGTGAATTAAAATAAATCCTATTATTGGAAAAATAAAAACTAAAAAAAATAATATATATGGTTTTATTTTTGGTTTTACAAAAAAAGCACTTAAAACTGATAAAATTAAAATTATAAAAGCCAAATTAACTCTCCAAAGCTCTTTATCTGGATAAAATCCATAAATAAATTTTTCAAACCAAACACTAATAAAAACCCAACAAGCTCCACCTGTTTTACAGTCCGCTTTTGTTTTTCCAATAAAGGTGGCTTTGAAAATTGCCCAATCTAAAAAAGAGGGAATTATTAATAAAATAACAATCAGCACAAATAATGAAATTATTGAATTATACCAATTTGAAAATAAATTTATTTTTAGCCAACTCTTTATATTTTCCTTATTCATTTTTATCTTTCAACTAATGCGATTTTTTTATTGTACCAATTTAAAATAAGTGAAATTAACAAACTGATAGTCAAATACGTCATCATAACAATAAATATAATTTCAATTGCTTTACCTGTTTGGGATAAAGCTGTTCCTGCAAATGCTCCTGTTAAATCCGGATATCCTATTGCAGCAGCCAATGAGGAATTTTTTGTTAAATTTAAATACTGATTAGTTGTTGGTGGAATAATAACTCTTAATGCCTGAGGTATAACTATTAAATTAAGTGATTGAGAATTGTTAAAACCTAAAGATTTAGCGGCTTCTTTCTGACCTTTGTTAACCGCCAAAATCCCAGCTCTTACATTTTCTGCGATAAATGCAGAAGTATATAAGGAAAGCGAAAATACTAACGCTAAAAACTCTGGAATTAGCTTAACCCCTCCCAGATAATTAAAAATACCAAAGTTTTTAACTAATTTTGGATATTCCACATTAATAGACACACCACCAATTAAAGAAAATATTAAAGGAAATAAAATAATTAGTAATAAAGATATTTTAAAAACAGGAATAACTTTTGCATGCTCATAAAACATTTTTTTAGCGTAATATTTTATTAAAAAAATTGTAAGTAAAGTAAAAGCAATTCCATAAATTATGTAATGTGAATTAGTAAAGATAAATTTAGGAATATAAAATCCCTGTAAATTTATAATTAAAAAATTAAAAATTATTAAACTCTTTTCTGTGCTTGGTAATGATCTTAAAACAGTAAAATACCAAAAAAAAATCTGTAAAATTAGTGGTAAATTTCTAAATAATTCTACATATATTAATGATAATTTATTAATTATCCAATTTGACGAAAGTCTAGAAACTCCAATAATAAAACCAATTATAGTTGCAAAAAATATACCAAAAAAGGCTACAAGCAATGTATTTAATAAACCAACTAAATATGCCCTTCCATAGCTTGAAGACCCGTCATAATCAATAAGACTAAATTGAATATCAAAACCAGAATTAGTTCCTAAAAAATCAAATCCAGAATTCATATTTCTGGCTTTCATATTTAATTGAGCATTATTTGCAAAAAAATAAATGACAAAAAAGAAAAAAAAAATTAACAAAAGTTGCGGAACTAAATTGGACAAACGTAAGTTTTTTTTAAGAGAGGTTTTAAATTCAGAATTTAAAAACATATAATTAACTTAAAAAAAAAGGGCCGATATTTGATCGGCCCTTTTTATAAACTTTTAAATAACTATCTTACTGGTGGAGAGTATAAAATACCACCTTTGGTCCACAATTGATTTAGGCCTCTTCCTAGACCAACTGGAGTTTTTGTACCAACGTTAGCCTCGTAGCTTTCCCCATAATTACCGACTTGTTTAATTATGTTATAGCTCCACTCATTACTTAAGCTAAGATTTTTACCAGTTTCACCTTCAAGACCTAACAATCTTTTGATTGCAGGATTGTCAGTAGATTTTAGAGTATCAACATTAGCTTTTGTAATACCTAACTCTTCGGCTTCAATCATAACGTTAAGAGTCCATCTTGTAATATTTGCCCAGTTTTCATCATTACCTCTTACAACAGGTCCTAATGGTTCTTTAGAAATTGTTTCTGGCAAAATTATATGATCCGCTGGATTTTTAGTTTTTGTTCTATTGGCAGCTAATCCTGATTTATCAGTAGTATAAACATCGCAACGTCCAGAGTCGTAAGCAGCAACTGCTTCATCAGACTTAGTAAAGGCTACTGGTTCATACTTAAGTTTATTTGCTTTAAAATAATCTCTTAAGTTTAGTTCCGTAGTAGTTCCTGTTTCTACACATACTTTGACGTTGTTAAGTTTTTTTGCTGAATTGATGTTAGCAGCCTTTCTAACCATGAACCCTTGTCCATCATAGAAATTAGTTCCAATAAAATCTAAAGCAAGTCCTCCATCTCTAGATAAAGTCCATGTTGTATTTCTTGCTAGAACATCAATGTCTCCAGCTTTTAGAACTTCAAATCTATCTTTTGCACTTAATGGAGTGAATTTAACTTTATTAGCATCGCCAAGTATCGCTGCAGCAACAGCACGACAGAAATCAACATCTATCCCTGTCCATTTTCCTGATGCGTCAGCATTAGAAAATCCTGGAACGCCTTGAGAAACTCCACAATTAAGAGATCCTCGTTTAATAACGTTTTCTCTAGTTTGATTTGCATTAGCGCTAAAAGTTGCAAATATAAAAGTTGCAACAAAAGCTAAAATAGCAAATGAATTAGTTGTAATTTTTTTCATTTTTTTATTTTTAGTTAAGTTTAGTCGTTGTTTTATACTTAAATTAAAAACTAGTTAAAAGCCTATTTTTCTCATTAACAATCTACAGTTGTACTAATAAACTTTTCAATCAATTGTTTTCTAATTTTTCTATTTTTTTTTAAATTATATTCAAATTGCATAGCGCTCTTTTTTGATTGTAATTTTTTTTTATAAATTAAAATCCATCTTCTTCCCCTCGTAAATTTAGCGCCTTTACCGGAATTATGAAGTTGAAGTCTTTTTCTTAA
>JALRAW010000074.1 GCA_023257975.1 Candidatus Fonsibacter sp. | reverse complement strand
GGCTTTAAGATTTTTAAAAAGAAAGACAGGCGTTACAATCGATAAAACTTTTGGGACTAGATCAGCATTAGATTTATTTAAAGATGGTTTTGTTTCAGCTTTATTTAGTCCCGGTGCAATAGTTTTTTTTGTGGTTATGTTTCCAACTTTTTTAGATCCTAATAATAATTTCTTAGTTCATTTTATTATTTTAATGACAACTCACGTCATTTTAGATTTTTTTTTCTTAACAATTTATGCAGGCGTATCAAGCAGAATAGCAATCTTTCTTAAAAACTATCCAAATTTAATAAGTAGATTATCAGGATTTGCTTTGCTATTTCTGGCTTATAGAATTTTAAGTACTAAAATTAATTTATGAATAAAACTTTTGATAATAATTTTAAAGACGGTTGTTTTACTGCGCTAGGAATTCCAGGAATTAGTCTTGCAGCTAGTTTTTTTGCTTTAGGTGCTCTTTTTAAAAATTCAGGATTAAATGCTGCTCAAAGTTTTTTATCAACATTAATTGGTTTTGCTTTACCTGGACAAGTTGTGATGGCTGAGACTTTAATAGTCAATGGGACTTTATTAAATATTCTAATTGCTGTTTTTTTAACTAACGCAAGATTATATCCTATGACAGTAAATCTTGTTCCAGTTATTAGACAAAAAAACAGACCAAGGTGGCATTATTATTTTTTAGCACATTTTATTGCTGTTACCAGTTGGGTTTATATGCTTACTAACTATGAAAAGATAACTAAAGAAAATCGTTTTAGTTTTTTTTTAGGTTTAGGATCAACTCTTTGGATATTATCTACTATAGCAACTGTTATTGGATTTTATACTGCAGGAATTATTAATAAAAAAATTTTTGTTGCAGTCATTTTTTTAAATCCAATTTATTTTATGTGTATGATTGTCTCAGTTCTTAATAAAATACATATTATAGCAACTGTTTTTTTATCAATTATTTTAGCACCCATTCTTTTTCTATTTACTCCAGACTGGTCCGTATTACTTGCAGGGATTATCTCTGGAATAATTTCATACTATTTTTTTATTAGGTAAATGATGTCTGAAACTTATATTTATTTTGCAATTCTTTTAACAGCTGTTGCTACATATTTGCCTAGGTTTTTGGGAGTTTTTTCCTCAGACTTTGTGAATGAAGAGGGAAAATTATTTAAATTAGTATCTTGTATTTCATATGGAATTTTAGCCGCATTAATTGCGAGAATCTTTATTCATCCAGTTGGCGCATTAGAACAAACATCTACATTTATTAGAATCTTTGTAGCGGGAATTACAATTGTTGTTCTTTTTATTTCAAAAAAAAATGTTTTATTATCGTCATTTTTTGGAGTTATTTTATTTGGTATTTTAAATTTTTACATTCATTAGATTAAAAAAAATTAAAATAATATTATATAATTTTCCAAGTTCCAGAAGCTGTTGCAATTAAATTTTTTTTTTCAAATAATTCAGCAATTACAAAAACTAATGAATTAGTTTTTTTTGATATTTTTACTTTACCTATTAAATTGTCACCCTCTTTTGAAGCTGATATAAATTTTATATCTAGTGCAATAGTCACACATCTTTTTCCATCGATCACATGATAAGCAGCAGTGCCCATTCCATTATCCAATATTGCAGCAATATATCCTCCATGACTTATACCCTTTGAGTTTAGATTATAATTTTTTACTATTGCGCTAAATTCAAAAGTATCCTCAGAAATTTTTTTAAAATCTATTCCCCCAATATGATTAATAAATCCTTTTTTACTAACTTCAGATGCAAAATTAGAATTATTCATATTAATTATTTTTCTGGAATAAATTTTAAAACAATTCCATTATTACAATATCTTTTTCCAGTAGGTTTTGGGCCATCATCGAATAAATGTCCATGATGACCATTACATTTTGAGCAATGATACTCTGTTCTTGGATAAATTAATTTATAATCAGTGCTTGTTTCAAATGCGCCTGGATAACTTTCAAAGAAAGAAGGCCATCCTGTGCCACTATCAAATTTCATTTTCGAACTAAAAAGCTTATTATTGCAACCTATGCAGTAATAATTGCCTTCTCTTTTTTCATCATTTAATGCGCTAGTGTAGGCTTTTTCCGTTCCTTCATTTCTAAGCACATCGTATTCTTTCTCTGAAAGAATTTTTTTCCACTCTTCTTTGCTTTTGGTCATTTTTTTAGCTAATTTTTCTGTAATTTTAAAAACTAATTACTACTAATATTGTAAATGGTTTTTTAAAAAATTCTTTATTCATTAGATAAATACAATCTAAAGTAGAATAGTATATTTCATCTAGTTTACGCTTTTTTTTAATCTATAATTTAAAAAAATAAACAATTTAAAAAGGATTAGTATGTTTAAAAAAATAATATCAATTTTAACTGCTTTACTGTTTACAGTTAGCACTTCTAATTCAGCTGAGTTTATAAACATTTTAACTGGTGGAACATCAGGTGTTTATTATCCGCTTGGATCAGCGCTTACAAAGATTTATGGGGAAAATATTAAAGACTCTAAAGTTCAGGTTCAGGTAACTAAAGCTTCTGTAGAAAATTTAGTTCTTCTTCAAGAAGGAAAAGGTGAAATAGCATTTGTTCTTGGCGATTCAGCAAAAGATGCTTGGGAAGGAAAAGAAGATGCAGGTTTCAAAGGTAAACTTGATAAGTTAAGAATTATTGGAGCAATTTATCCAAATTATATTCAAATTGTAGCTTCTAAAGACTCTAAAATAAAAACCTTAGCAGATCTTAAAGGCAAAGGACTTTCAGTTGGTGCAGCAAAATCTGGAACTGAGTTAAATTCTAGAGCTCTTTTTGCAGCTGCTGGGATGACTTATAAAGATTTAGGAAAGATTGAATATCTTCCTTATCAAGAGTCAGTCGAACTAATTAAAAATAGACAATTAGATGCTACATTGCAATCTGCAGGTCTTGGTGTTGCTTCATTAAAAGATCTTGCTAACTCATTAGACATAACAGTTGTCTCTGTTCCTGATGCTGTTATTAAAAAAATGGGAGCTCCTTTCGTTTCTGGAAAAATTCCAGCTAATACTTATAAAGGACAAACAGAGGATGTTAATACTGCAGCTGTAGTTAATTATTTAGTTACACGTAAAGATGTTTCAGATGCAACTGCTTATCAAATGACAAAGTTGTTTTATGAAAATCTTCCTGCGTTAGTGGCAGCACATTCAGCGGCTCAAGCTATAAATGTGAAAGATGCTGCTAAAAATCCTCCATTACCACTTCACCCTGGAGCAATTAAATATTACAAAGAAAAAGGTTTAATTAAGTAATATTTAAAAAATGAAAACTAATTATTTATTTAGTTAGTTTAGATTGGGAAAGTGAATATAAATCAAAATATTTCAGATAATCCAGCCGAAAAACAATCGGCTGGATTTTATGATCCTTCTACAGAAAGTTTCCCAACTTCTTTAGAGGGAAAAGTCTTATTTTATATTGCTATTTCATTTTCTGTATTTCAAGTTATTACCGCTGCACATCTATTAGATTTACCTAGTCAGATTTTAAGAGCGGTACATGTAGGTTTTTTAGGACTATTAGGATTTCCTTTAGTTTGCGCGTTAAAAAAACAGAATAGTTTATTTAAAATATTATCTTGGATTGCTGGAATTTTAAGTTTTGTAATTGCAATTTATCAAACTATTGAATACACGCCACTTATCACTCGTTATGGTGATCTATTACCGACCGATATTTTTTTTGGAGTTATCGCTCTTATATTAGTTTTAGCTGCAGCTTGGATAGTAATGGGTTATGCGCTTACTTTAATTGCATCTATATTCTTGCTTTATTGTTTTTTTGGAAAATATCTTCCAGGTATATTCCAACATCGTGGCTACGATTTTAAGCAAATCATTGAGCACATGAGCTACGGAACAGAGGGAATATATGGAATTCCTATATATGTTTCATGTACATTCGTTTTTTTATTTATTTTATTTGGTTCATTCCTAGAACGAGCCGGAATGATAAAACTTTTTAATGATGTAGCATTAGGTCTTTTTGGGCATACCAGAGGAGGTCCAGCACAAGTTTGTGTCGCTTCATCTGCATTAATGGGAACTATTTCAGGATCGGGAATTGCTAACGTTGTAACTTCAGGGCAGTTTACAATTCCTTTAATGAAAAAATATGGTTACTCACCAGCTTTTGCGGGTGGTGTTGAAGCGACTTCTTCTATGGGAGGACAGATCATGCCTCCAGTTATGGGTGCAGTTGCTTTTATTATGGCGGAAACATTAGGGGTTAAATATTTTGAGATTGTTAAAGCCGCAATAATACCAGCAATACTTTATTATGTTTCATGTTGGTGGATGGTTTACTTAGAGGCTGGAAAAAGAAATCTACTTGGAATGTCAAAAAATGAACTTCCCTCAGTTATAAATGCTTTAAAAGAAGGTTGGTATTTAGTTTTGCCACTTGCTGTATTAGTTTACCTACTTTTTTCTGGCTACACTCCTTTATATGCAGGAACTATTGGTCTTGCATTTATTATATTTTTAATTTTAGGGGCACCAATTGCAGGAACTTTGTCAAAATATAAAAGAGTAATATTTTGGGTTTTACTTGGTTTAGTTTCTGCTTCATTTTTTGAGATGGGAATAAAAGTTATTGTAATTTCAATATCAACGTTAGTAGCTATTAATTTTATATTTAAGGGTGGGAGAGAGACTTTGCTTTCATGTAGAGATGCTCTTGCTGAGGGTGGTAAAGCTTCATTGCCAGTGGGAGTTGCTTGCGCAGTTGTTGGGATTGTAATTGGCACATTAACCTTAACAGGTGCAGCAAATACATTTGGTCAGTTTGTAATTAAAGTAGGAGAAAACAGTTTATTTTTATCTTTATTACTAACTATGGTTATTTGTCTTATACTTGGAATGGGAATTCCAACAATTCCAAATTATATTATTACATCTGCAATAGCAGGCCCTGCTCTTTTAAAATTGGGAGTACCTCTAATTATAAGTCACATGTTTGTTTTTTATTTTGGTATTATGGCAGATCTGACCCCACCTGTTGCTCTCGCTTGTTTTGCAGCAGCACCATTTGCCAAAGAAAGTGGATTTAAAATTTCTTTAGAGGCAGTAAAACTAGCCGTAGCAGGTTTTGTTGTGCCATTTATGGCGGTTTATAGTCCAGAACTAATGTTGCAGGGGCTTGCAAATAAAGACATTTCAACAATTGTTATTTCTGTTGCTTACATTTGTATAAAAGCAGTCATTGCTATTTTATTTTTAGGTATCGCTGCAGTTGGATATATGAATGCACGATTAAATATTTTTGAGAGAATTATTTGTATGATGGTTGCAATATTATTGATTGTAGCTATTCCATTAACGGATGAATTAGGTTTTGCACTCATGTTCTTATTTATTATTTATAGATGGTTTAAATTTAGAAATAATAACTCAATCTCAACATGAGCCTGTGTGTTCTAACAGGAACTAAAGTTACAACCTTTGCAATTTCATTTTTTACCTTAGTATGGACTCATTCCGTTGAGAAAGTTGAATGGCAGGAAGATTGGAAAATTATCAATTCTAAACTTAAAATTGTTGAAGCAAGGGTTAGAGGATCAGGCGCTGGTATGGAACCTCCAGCAAATTCAAAACAAATTAAAGGTTGGTGGGTTTATAAACCAAAAGTTAGCGCTAAAGATGAATTGATCTTAGCGACCTCTGAGACAAACATTAAGAATTGGAACATTTGCTTTAATGGAAAGTGTGAAGAACTTCCAAAAAACGAAAATAAACCGTTGAAGTTATATGCTTGCGATAGTAAATAAATCTCAGTTTTCTTTATGAGTAAAATTAATTCTTTTAAATCTAAAAAAACAATTAAAGTTAATGGAAAAGATTACATTATTTATAGCTTAACAGAAGCTGAGAAGAATGGTCTTAAAGATATAAGCAAACTTCCAAAATCTCTTAAAGTGTTATTGGAAAATTTACTTCGTTATGAAGATAATAGCACTGTTGATAAAACCCAAATTAACGCTATTCAAAATTGGTTAAAGACCAAAACATCAGATACTGAAATTGCGTATCGACCAGCTCGAGTTTTAATGCAGGATTACACAGGAATTCCAGCAGTTGCAGATTTAGCTGCAATGCGAGATGCGGTGAAAGCAAAAAATAAAGATCCAAAAAAAATTAATCCATTATCACAAGTAGATTTAGTTATTGATCATTCAGTGATGGTTGATAATTATGCAAACAAAGACTCATTTGATCTAAACGTTGAAAAAGAATTTTCAAGAAATGGCGAAAGATATTCATTTTTAAAATGGGGTCAGCAAGCATTTAATAATTTTAAAGTAGTTCCTCCAGGAACAGGAATTTGTCATCAGGTAAATTTAGAATATTTATCAAAAGTAGTTTGGTCTTCAAAAATAAATGGAGAATTAACTGCTTACCCAGATACTTTAGTAGGTACTGACAGTCACACAACAATGGTGAATGGTCTTGCGGTTCTTGGTTGGGGAGTTGGCGGAATTGAAGCTGAGGCAGTGATGCTAGGACAGCCTATTTCAATGTTAATTCCAGAAGTTGTCGGATTTGAAATTAAAGGAAAGTTACCAGAAGGCACCACTGCAACAGATTTAGTTTTAACAGTTACACAAATGTTAAGAAAAAAAGGTGTAGTTGGAAAATTCGTAGAGTTTTATGGAGAAGGTTTGAAAAATTTATCACTTGCAGACAGAGCAACAATTGCAAATATGGCACCAGAATATGGAGCGACATGCGGTTTTTTCCCAATTGATGAAGAGACATTAAAATATTTAGAGTTTTCAGGAAGAGATAAAGATTTAATTAAACTTATAGAAGTTTATGCAAAAGAGCAGGGATTATGGACAAGTACAGGCATGGTATTTACGGATACTTTAAGTCTAGATGTCAGCACAGTAGTTCCAACAATTGCAGGACCAAAACGTCCACAAGACAAAGTTTTATTAACGGATGCTGCAAAAGATTTTGATAAGAATTTTAAAGAAACAATCAAAAGAACAGCTTTAAAAGAATATCCAGTTGAAAATGCAAATTATAAGTTAAAAGATGGAAATATTGTAATTGCCGCAATCACATCTTGTACGAATACTTCTAACCCTAGCGTTTTAATTGCTGCAGGACTTCTTGCGAAAAAAGCAATTGAGAAAGGATTATCTTCTAAGCCATGGGTTAAAACTTCGCTAGCACCTGGTTCAAAAGTTGTAACTGATTATTTAGAAAAAGCAGGACTTGATACTTATCTTAATCAATTAGGTTTTAATTTAGTTGGATATGGTTGCACAACTTGTATTGGAAATTCTGGACCATTGAATGACAATATTAATAATGCAATTACAAAAGGTGAATTGTATGTAGCATCAGTTCTTTCAGGAAATAGAAATTTTGAAGGTAGAGTTCATCCACAAGTTAAAGCAAATTATTTGGCATCACCACCGCTTGTTGTTGCTTATGCTATCGCAGGCTCAATGATGGTTGATCTTTATAAAGATTCACTTGGAAAAGACAAAAGCGGTAAAGACGTATTTTTAAAAGATATTTGGCCATCAAATAAAGAAATAGCGGATACAATTTTAACTTCTATCTCAGCTCAAATGTTCAGATCAAGATATGATAACGTATCAGAAGGACCAGCTAGCTGGCAGAAAATAAAAACAGTTGCAAGTAGCATTTATGATTGGGATCAAAAGTCAACCTACGTTAAACGACCACCATTCTTTGAAAACTTACCTGATAAACCAGAAGGATTTAAACCAATTAAAAACGCAAGGCCTCTTCTTATTTTAGCAGATTCAATAACAACTGATCATATTTCGCCAGCAGGCTCTATTCAAAAGTCAGGACCTACAGGAGACTATTTTATGCACCATCAAGTATTACAAAAAGATTTTAATTCTTATGGAGCAAGAAGAGGAAATCACGAGGTAATGATGCGTGGAACATTTGCAAATATTAGAATTAAAAATGAAATGGCACCAGGTACAGAAGGTGGAGTTACAATGCTTCATCCTGATAAAAAAGTAATGCCAGTATTTGATGCTTCTATGGAATATCAAAAAAGAAAAGTAGATCTTGTTGTAATTGCTGGAAAAGAATATGGAACAGGATCATCTCGCGATTGGGCTGCAAAAGGAACTAAACTTTTAGGAGTTAAAGCAGTGATTGCTGAGAGCTTTGAGAGAATACATAGATCTAACTTAGTTGGTATGGGAATTTTACCTCTTCAATTTAAAGAAGGATATTCGAGAAAGACATTAAATCTAAAAGGGTCTGAGATTATAAATATTTTAAATGTTGAAAAGGGCTTAAAACCTAGAGAAGAGGTAACAGTGGAATTCTTGTATGAAGATGGAAGTTCTAAAAAAATAAATGTTCTTTCTAGAATTGATACTGATAATGAAACTGAATACTACAAGCACGGTGGTATTCTTCAGTACGTTCTAAGAAATATGGCTTAAATATTTTAATTATATCTTTTCGATATTAGTAATCTTTTTTTTTATTTTTTCTACATAGAGTAGAAATTCCTGCTCCGCAGCCTCCAACGTTACAAGCTGGAAGTAAATTTTTTTATTTGAATTTTGCTGTATTAAGTCATCGTAATCAGAGGAAATAATCGAACCAACTTTTGGATATCCTCCTGTTGTTGGATGGTCTGACAGAAGAATAATTGGATTTCCATCCCCTGGAACTTGAATTGCTCCTTTTATAATACCTTCAGAGGGAATATTAGAATTTACTAAGTTTTCTAGACTTTTCCCTATAACTCTCATCCCCATCCTGTCAGTTTGTTTTGTGATTAAATAAGGAGTTGAAAAAAATTGCTTTTTAGAAGCTGTACTAAAATAATGAAATTGCGGACCAGGAAGAACCCTGAAGATCTTTTTTTCTTCAAATTTAATATTTCTGATTATTTTATTTTCTTTATTGGTAGAGTTTTTAAAAATTAAAATCTTATCTTTTAATTCAATTTTTTTTCCTCCATTTGGACCAATAAATGCTCGAGGTTGGGATGAGACTGATCCACAAAATTTATCTAATTTAAAGCCACCTTCAATACTTAAATAACCATAAACAGATGCCTTTGTTGCAAGAATATCTAATTGATCGCCTTCATTTAAATCATATGTTCTGTAAGGCTCGCCATTAATTTCTCCTTTTTGAGAGTATATTTTAAAAAAAACATTTCCTGTGATTGCAACTTTAGTTTTGCCTTTAACTAACTTTATAAGAGGACCTTGGTAAGCAAATTCTATTGCTCCAGTATTTTTGTCATTGTTTAATAAAACGTTAGAAAGAAGATAAGATTGGTAATCCATAGCGCCACCAGGAGCCAGTCCCATATATTGAACACCAAATCTTCCTTTATCTTGAAAGGTTGAATTTATACCCGGTCTTAAAACTTCAAAATAACTTTGTTCCATTATTTTAATTCTGATTTATTAACTTTTTTAAATTTTATTGTGTCGCCAGGTGAAAACAAACAGGGGTTTGTAAAATTTTTAGTATCAAATAATTTAACAGAAGTTCTGCCAATAATATTCCACCCACCAGGACTTAGATAAGGATAGATAATGCAAAACTTCTCAGCAATAGCAACGGAACCTATTGGAACTTCAACTCTTGGTGACTGCAATCTACTTGTAAATAATTTCTTATCAAGATCACCCATATAAGGATGTCCTGGCATAAAACCTATCATATACACATAAAACTCAGTATCCAAATGTGTTTTGATAATTTCCTCTTTAGATAATTTAAGTGACTTTGTTAAATTTTCTAAATCAAGTGCGAATTCATCATCATAACAAATAGGAATAGTCCAAGTTTTACCTGATTGAGTTATATTTAATTTTTTAAGATCAATGCATGAAATTATTTCTTTAATTTTATGTGAGTTATTCTTTTCTAAATCGAAATGGATAACTAACTTATTATAAGAGGGAATAATATTATAAATACCCTTAATCTCATCTTTATTACTTTTTTCTTTAAGATAGTTAAAAAGACTAATAACTTTTTTATTAATATCTTTATTTACCTCTTCGCCAAAATCACAAATAATTCCTTGATCACTGATATTAGTTATTTTTTTTATCATGGATATTGTATAAACTTTTAGAAATTTTAAATTAGCAAAAGCGAAATATAATGGAAGTAAATATTAATAGTGATCTGGGTGAAAGTTCAAAGTTTCATTCTACAGAAAATGATCCTGCCTTATTAAAAATAGTAAATTCTGCAAACATTGCTTGTGGTTATCATGCGGGTGACGAAGAAACGATGGAAAGAACTATTCGAATATCTAAAGACAACGGAGTTAGTATTGGATCACATCCCTCGTACTTAGATAGAGAAAATTTTGGCAGAAAGAGAATGAATATTTCACCAGAGGAAGTTACTAAACTTGTTATTGATCAATGTGAAATTCTAAACAAAGTCGCAGATAAATTAAAAATGAAAGTAACTCATGTAAAACCACATGGTGCTTTGAGTAATATGGCTTGCGAGAATTATGAATTGTCGTTCACTATAGCTAAAGCAATTAAGCAATTTGATCCAAATGTAATTTTTTTAGCCCATGCACAGACTGAGATGGAAAAAGCAGGTCGTGATTTAAAATTAAGAATTGCTTGTGAAGTGTTTGCAGATAGAAACTATGAAGATAATGGTTATCTTGTTGCAAGATCAAAACCTAATGCAATGATCTTAAACAGAGAGGAATCTGCAAAACACGTTCTTAGAATGTTAGAAAATCAGGCTTTAAATTGTTATTCCGGAAAACAAATTCCTTGTGACATTGATTCAATTTGCGTTCATGGAGATGAAAAAACAGCAGTGGATAACGCTCAATATTTGAAAGAAGTTTTAATTAAGAATGGTTTTCAATTAAAATCTTTGGATAAGTTAAAAAAAATTAATTAATGCCAAAAAAAAGGGACGGTTATTTAAAACCGCCCCTTAATTTTTTAAAAAATAATTACTTATTTTTTTTGTGCCCAAGTTGGCATAGGGTATTTCACTTCACATGCAGCGAATTCAAATGGATAAATTGTACAGTATTGTCCATTTTGAACTTGCATTAAAATTCCTCTTTGCAACTCGTTATGTCCATTTGCTGAAAACTTCACGCCTTTATAAGGAATGATTAAATTTTTAGCAGGAATATTCGTTTGTGTTAATGCCACACGAATTTTCTCAGGATCAGTTGAACCAGCTCTGTTGATTGCATCTACAAGAACCATAAACGCTGTAAATTCTCTTGCTGGAACATCAGATAGATCTCTTCCGCCTGAATGTTTTTTAAATAATTCATTCACCTTAGCAAGGTTAGGAATTTTTTTAGCAAGATCGGCATTAAATGGTGATCTTGTGATTACACCTTCAGCATCTTTACCCATTGTAGAGATAAAGCTTGGATCTGTGTAACCAGCGTTTTGTGCTAGCAATAATTTTGGATTGTAATCCAATTCTTTAGCTGTTTTTAAGAAAAGAAACGCATCAGATGTATAAGATGACGGAAGTAAAACATCAGCGTTAGATGCTTTTAATTTTTGAACTTCTGAAGTCAAAGAAGTTGCTTTTGCATTATATGCAATTTTGTCAGCAACTTTGTAACCTTTATCTTTTGCAAATTTTTCTTGTGTAGTTCCGCTGTCAGTTCCCCAAAGAGAATCTTCATGCAAAATACTTACAGTTGATAATTTGATATTCTTTTTCTTTTGTAAATCTGACATGAAATCATACATTACTTGTGTGAATTCACCGTCATGAGGAGTTACTCTAAAGAAATATTTTAGACCACGGTCTGTAAGATTTGGTGCTGTTGAAGCTCCGTTTACATATGGAATTCCAGCTCTATCAGCAACTAAACTAGATGTTGCTGTTACCGCTGAAAAGTATGCTCCAAATAAAGCGTGAACTTTTTCATTATTGATTAATCTTTCAGCTTCACCTTGACCAATTTCTGGTTTGCCTTGGTGGTCTGCAATTACCAATCTAATTTTAGCACCTTTTAATCCTGGTAATCCTTTTCCTTTAGCGAAAGGCATATCAAGATTAACGTCTTCGTTAACAATTTCTACTGCAGTTTTAAGCGCAGCAATTGAATCAAGACCAATTTGAGCAACTGGACCTGTTAATGGATGTAGGACACCGATTACTACTTCGTTAACTTTTTGTTGTGATACAGCAAATGAGTTAAATGAAAGAGAAAAGGCAGCTACGAAACATATTAGTTTTTTTTTCATAGATCTCCGTTATTTTTTTAAATAGATTAACGACAATTTAAATTATTGTAAACACAAGACTTAGAAATGACATCACAAGTTGTAATTCAGGCAATTATTAGCGGAATTCTAATGGGTCTTATTTATGCATTAATTGCAGCGGGTCTAAGTTTAATTTTTGGTCTAATGGAAATTGTAAATTTTGCACATGGAGATCATTTAATGGTTTCAATGTTTTCTGCATTTTGGTTTTGGATGTTATTTGGAATTGATCCAATTTATTCAATCCCACTTACAATTTTAGTAATGGCAGTACTTGGTATTGCAACACATTATTTTATTATTCGAAAAATTTTAAACTCAACAATGTTAGTCCAAATCTGCGCAACATTTGGTCTTGCTGTTGCTATTCGAGCCCTTGCGCAATTTTTCTTCACACCGGACTTTAGAACAATCAAAAATCCAATTATCCAAGGTAAATTTGAAATCGCAGGAATTTTTATTGGTCAACCTCAATTATATGCAAGTTTAGTTTGTCTTATTGCATTTATTCTACTTTATTTATTTGTCACAAAAACTGAAACAGGAACGGCATTACAAGCAACCGCCCAAGATAGACAAGCTGCAGAAATTTTAGGTATCCCATCTAATAAAATGTTTGCTCTAGGCTGGGCAATAGGACTAAGTTGTGTTGCAGTTGCAGGTTCGATGCTTTCAAATTTTTATTACGTATTTCCAGATGTTGGAGTTAACTTTTCTTTATTTGCTTTTGTCGCTGTAGCCCTTGGTGGATTTGGCAGCATCACCGGAAGTTTGATAGCAGGAATTATTATTGGAATTGTTGAGTCGGTTGGGGGATTGTTAATTGATCCATCGTTTAAATTACTTTACGTTTTTGCAGTTTACTTATTCGTTGTTATTGCCCGACCGCAAGGAATTTTTGGAAGATATTAAAATGATTAATAATATTTCAGCTAAATTATTAGAAGCTAAAAATGAACCGCTTTGGTACTTTAATAAAAACTCTCTTATTATTATTGGTGTTGTTGTTTTAGGTTTGCTTTTATTTCCTTTTACTTCACCCTCTAAATTCGCAATTCATTTAATGATGATGATTTTTATGCATGCTGTGATGGCGCAATCTTGGAATGTGCTTGCAGGTTTTTCAGGTCAAATCAGTTTAGGTCATGCGATATTTTTTGGAATAGGCGCTTATGCATCCGCATATTTTTATGTCAAATTTCAAATCACTCCTTGGATTGGAATTTTAATAGGTATTGGAATTTCAGGGTTAATTGCTATGTTAATTGGGATCCCAATTTTAAGATTGAAGGGGCATTATTTTGCAATAGCAACTTTATTAATTGGTATAAGTTTTCAAGTAGTTTTTCAAAGATGGCCCGAGGTTGGCTCATCATCAGGATTATGGATACCAATTAATAGAGAAAGTCCTTGGAGTTCAATGCAATTTCATAAAAGTAAGGTTGCTTATTATTATATTTCTTTAATTTTTTTTATTGCCTCATTCTTTTTGGTCTGGTTATTAAATCGATCCAAACTTGGATACAGACTTAGAGCTATTCGTGACCAATCGGATGCAGCTTCAAGTCTTGGTATTCACGTATCAAAGTATAAAATAATAGCATTTATTATATCGGCAATGATCATGGCGCCGATGGGAAGTATTTATGCTCAATATGTTTTAATTGTTGATCCTAACAATGCGTTTAATGTTGATATATCAATTCTTGTTTTATTAATTTCCGTGATGGGCGGAGTTGGAAATATTTGGGGACCAATTATTGGTTCTGCAATCTTAATTCCAATTTCAGAATTTTCGAGAATTTATTTTGGTGGAACAGGGCATTCTATCGATTTAATTGTTTACGGAGTTTTAATTATTATCATTTGCATTTTTAGACCTGCTGGAATTGTTTCGCTTATTCCAAGATCTTTTAGAGAAAGAGAAAAAGCAAAATGAGTATTTTACTAAAAGTTGAAAATTTAAGCAGATCATTTGGTGGTATTCATGCAAACAGCGACATTTCCTTTGATGTTAAAGAGGGGGAAATTCTAGGAGTTATAGGACCCAATGGAGCAGGAAAATCAACATTATTTGATTTGATTACCGGATTTACAAAATCAGATCGAGGGCAAGTTATTTTAAGAGATAAAAATATTACAAACATTAGACCTGATTTAATTTGCAGAATGGGAGTTGGAAGAACTTTTCAAAAATTAAAACCCTTTGCTGATCAAACGTTATTAGAAAATGTTATTGTCGGTGCATTGGTAAAAGAGAAAAACTTAAAAGTTGCCCGTGATAAAGCTTTAGAAATTATTGATTTTGTAGATCTAATTGAAAAAAGACATCACTATGCAAAAGAACTTTCAACAGGACAACGCAAAAGATTAGAGCTCGCCAGAGCTTTGGCAACTGACCCAAAATTATTACTTATGGATGAAGTGACAGGAGGAGTTGATCAAAGAACTATTCCAGGTCTTGTAGAGTTAGTTTTAAAATTAAAAAAGAATGGAATTACCGTTGTAACCATTGAGCATAATATGAAAATTATTATGGATATTTCAGATAGAATTCTTGCTCTGAACCAAGGAAAAAGAATTGCTTTTGATATTCCAAAAAATATTAGTCAAAACTCACAAGTGATAGACGCTTACTTAGGAAAAGTAGATGCTGCTTAATATAAAAAATATAGACGTTGCTTATGATGATTACCAAGTCATTTGGAATGTTTCATTAAATGTTAAAGAAGGTGAAATGGTAGCTTTGCTTGGACCTAATGGATCTGGAAAAAGTACAATTCTTAATAGCATCAGTGGTTTAATAAAAATTAAAACAGGTGAAATCAATTTTAATAATATTCCAATTCATAAATTTGAGACCTATCAAAGAGTTGGCGCTGGTATTTCTCATGTTCTTGAGAGAAGAAGAGTATTTCCTTACTTAACAGTATTACAGAATTTATTATTAGGTGCATATCATGAAAAAGCTAAGGCTGAGAGAGAGAAATCTTTGCAAGATGTTTATAATTTTTTTCCAAAATTAAAAGATCGTTCAAATCAAGTCGCAAACACTATGTCAGGTGGTGAGCAGCAAATGCTTGCAATCGGCAGAGGGTTAATGGGAATTCCAAAATTGTTAATGGTGGACGAACCTTTTCTTGGACTTGCACCTTTAGTTATAGAAGATTTAAAATTAATATTTAAAAAAATTGCAGAACGTGGAATTGCAATATTATTTGTTGAACAAAATGTTAGACTTGCTTTGAGTATGGCAAACCGTGGTTACATTCTCGAAAGTGGAAGATTAGTAATTGATGGAGCCTCTAAAGATTTAGTAGATAGTAAAGAAGTTAAAAGAGTTTTTCTAGGATCTTAATTAATTGCAGCAAGGCTGCTATTTAATTTATCAGTAATTAGCATTGCTCCTGGTTTATGAGTAATACAAAAATCAGGTTTACAATTTTCAACAACGGATTGAGGCGTTACTCCACAGGCCCAAAACACAGGAATTTCATTATTTTTGATTACTCTTGGAGCATCACCATATTCTGGTTTCATTATATCTTTAATTCCAATCTGCGCAGGATCGCCAAGATGAACAGGAGCCCCATGCACCGCTGGAAAACGAGATGATATTTGAATTGCTTTTATAGTGTCCTCAGCATTTAACGGTCTCATTGATACAACTAATTTTCCTTTAAAAGGACCAGCGGGTTCACAATCAATATTTGTTTTGTACATTGGAACAGTCGTATTGTTTTTTATGTGCTGCATTTCAATTCCAGCCTCCATTAATGGTAATTCGAATGACATTGAGCAACCAAGAACAAAAGTGACTAAATCATCGTTCCAATATTTTTTTATATTTGTAGGCTCATCGACTACTTTTCCATTCTGCCAAATTTTATATCTCGGAACATCTGTTCTAATATCGATATCGCCCAAATCTTTTAAGTATGGATCACCTTTAATTCCAAAACCAATAAGCGGACATGGCTTTGGATTTTTTTGACAGAAGGCTGCAAAATCAAGAGCGTATTTACTTGGTAATATACATAGATTACCCTGCACATATTTTCCAGCAATGCCTGCTGTTTGTTTATCGTATTTATCTGCTCTAATAATTTTTCTTGCTTCAGCAGGATCTGTGATATTTAACATTTAATTTTGTAAAATATTTTTAATATAAAATTTAATGTAAATGAAAAGATTAGAAAATAAAAGTGTTATAATTACTGCGGCAGGACAAGGTATTGGCAAAGAAACTGCTATTCGTTTTTTTAAAGAAGGAGCTAATGTTATTGCAACAGACATTAACAGAACTAATAAATTAGAGGAGCTTTCAAAAGAATATCCTAAAATTAAAACTTATACTTTAGATTCAACTAATGCTGCAGATATAAAAAAATTTGCAAATACTATTTCAAAAGTTGATGTTCTTTTTAACTGTGTAGGATTTGTTCATAATGGAACAATACTTGAGTGTGAAGAAAAAGATTGGGATTTTTCATTTAATGTAAATGTTAGATCGATGTATTTGATGATTAAAAATATTATTCCTAAAATGATCAATCAAAAATCGGGAGTTATAATTAATATGGCTTCAGTTGTATCTAGCGTTAAAGGAGTTAAGGATAGATTTGTATATGGAGCCACCAAAGCAGCTGTGATTGGTCTTACAAAATCTATCGCAGTTGATTTTTTAAAATACAATATTAGATGTAATGCTATTGCTCCAGGAACAATTCATACACCTTCATGGGAAGATCGAGTGAATTCATCTAAAGATCCTGAAAAAGCAAGAAAAGATTTTATTGATAGGCAGCCCATGGGAAGATTAGGAAAACCAGAAGAGGTTGCGGCACTTGCAACATATTTAGCTACCGATGAGTCAGCATTTTCTACGGGTGCCGTTTACTCATTAGATGGTGGAATGACGATTTAAATAAAATATCCACATACACTCTTAAAGGTAGAAAATTTGATTCAAAATGGAATCAAAATGGAATCAAAACGAGAACATTCATCTTATTTTGTTGTTATTTTATGTGGGTAACTAATCTTGTATCCAGGGATTTTTTTTCTTATCGTCTTTTTCACTAAGAGCTTTAAAGAATGCTTTTTGGGGGATTAAAAAATTACCAAAGAAAAACATCACAGCTGCTCCAAATACAAATCCTCCAATATGAGCTCCATAGGCAACTCCACCTTGGCTTGAACTTCCACTCGAACTAATAAATTGTAAGATAAACCAAAATCCTAGAACAAACATTGCAGGAATTCTCACCATTTGAGAAAAAAATCCAAAAGGTATTAACACTAAAACTCTATTTCTAGGGTATCTAACTAAATAAGCACCTAATACACCACTGATAGCTCCGCTTGCGCCAACCATTGGAATAGTTGAATTTACATTTAAATAAACTTGAGTCATTGCAGCCGCAATACCTGACGCTAAATAAAATAAAATAAATTTTATTTTTCCGAGATCATCTTCAATGTTATCTGCAAAAATCCACATATAAAGCATATTTCCAATTAAATGCATAAAACCACCATGCATAAACATTGAGGTAATCAAAGTTAGGTAAGGGTCAATTTTATTTAGGTCATTCGGCAAAGATTCTGTTCCAAGAAGTGATGCAGGAACAACACCATAGGAATAAAATAAATTTCCATTATCAAAACCAGGAGAACTTATTTGTATTAAAAAAACTACAATACAAATACCTATTATAGTGTAACTGAGTATTGGAGTTGAAAGGGTCGTATTGTCGTCTTTTAATGGTATCACAGATTAGTTACCGCATTGTGCTTTGTGCATCATTAAATGGTCAAGTAGAATGCACGCAAGCATAGCTTCCCCAATAGGAACAGCACGAATACCAACGCAAGGATCATGTCGTCCACGAACAGAAATTTTAGTATTTTTACCTTTTGTATCAATGGTATCACGAGTATTTAAAATAGAAGATGTAGGTTTAACCGCAAAGGATGCAATAATTTCTTGTCCTGTAGAAATGCCACCTAAAATTCCACCTGCGTTATTAGATAAGAATTTTGCTTTTCCACCTTTGGATCTTATTTCATCAGAATTAGTTTCTCCTGTTAAACTTGCAGCATTCATACCAGCACCAATGTTAACGCCTTTAACTGCATTAATACTCATAAGTCCTGCAGCAATATCTTGATCAAGTTTTGAATAAATAGGAGCACCAAGTCCAACTGGAACTCCTTTTGCCCTAAGTTCAATAATTGCACCACATGAACTTCCGGCTTTTCTAATATCTAATAAGTATTGCTCCCACACGGGCACAGTTTCTTTATCAGGACAAAAGAAAGGATTTTTTCTAATTTCTTTATCATTCCAAAGATTACGATCAATCATCAATGGACCAATTTGTATAACGCCACCAATGATGGAGAATTTCTTTCCAAGTAATTTATTTAAAACAACTTTAGCAATAGCGCCTGCTGCAACACGTGATGCAGTTTCTCTGGCCGATTGTCTACCTCCCCCTCTAAAGTCACGGTTTCCATACTTCATAAAGTAAGTAAAATCAGCATGTCCTGGCCTAAATTTATCTTTAATACTTTCATAGTCTCTAGACTTTGTATCCTCATTGAAAATGATCATTGAAATGGGTGTACCTGTGGTTTTTCCTTCAAACACACCAGATAATATCTGAACCTGATCTTTTTCTTTTCTTTGCGTTACAAATTTTGACTGGCCAGGTCTTCTTTTGTTTAATTCAACCTGAATATCTTTTTCAGATATAGGAATATTTGGAGGACAACCATCAACCACGCAGCCAATTGCCGGACCATGAGACTCTCCCCATGTAGTGAATCTAAATAGCTTTCCAAAAGTGTTAAATGACATTAAATATATTTTATAAGGTATTTTTGCTTATTTATGAATCGAAAAAAAAAATTAAATAAACTAGGTCTCAATGACTGTTTTATGGATAAAAAGAATCCCTTTCAGCTTTTTAAAGTATGGATGTCAAAAGCTGAAAAAACAGAAATAAATGATCCAAATGCATTAGCGTTAGCAACGGTTAACTCAAAAAAACAGCCTTCAGTCCGAATGGTTCTTTTAAAAGGCCTTACAAATAAAGAGTTCATTTTTTATACAAATCTAAATAGTCGTAAAAGCAGTGAGTTAAAAGCAAATCCCCGAGCCTCAATGTGTTTTCACTGGAAAAGCTTAAGACGGCAAATAAGAATTGACGGGTCGATAAGCAGGGTACCAAGTAAAGTTGCTGATCAATATTTTAATTCAAGACCGTATGGAAGTAGAAT
>JALRAW010000155.1 GCA_023257975.1 Candidatus Fonsibacter sp. | reverse complement strand
AAATAATAATAAATGTTCGAACAGGTAATTAGTTTCTTATTAAATGTCGTAACCTGTAGGTTTCTCAATTGCGCCAAATGATATTGAATAATTGGAGCAAATTGCTTATCCATCTCCTTATTCATCTTATATCTCTAATTTTATCTATTAATTCATCACCACTTTTTTCATTAAAAGATCTTAATCTTAAATAACCAATATTTTCTTTAATTTCAGAAACAACAGATTTAGTTTTAATCGTTTCTCTAACTATTTTTATAATTATCGGATCATCGACGTCAATTCTTCTAATCGTTAGTGTAATTGGAGTGCCGCTTTTGCCCCTCATAGTATTTACAGCTTCATCCAAAGTTAAACCTTTCACCTGCTTGTTATCTAGCTTAATAATATAATCGCCTGATTTTATTCCAGCTCTATCAGCGGGCGTATCATCAATTGGAGATATTACTTTGACAAGACCAGCTTCCATTGTGACTTCAATTCCAAGCCCACCGAACTCACCTTTGGTTTCTGTATTCATGTTCTTAAATGTTTTAGGACTCATGTATGAAGAGTAAGGATCTAGTGATTGAAGCATTCCATTAATCGCTCCATCGATTACTTCACCTTCATTAATTTGTTTAAAATATTCTTTATTTATTGTCTCAAGAATATCTCCGAACAAATCTAATTTTTCATAAAGAACATCCTTTTTTTGTGAAAAAGCGTTTTGCGAAAATAAATTTAAAAATAGAAATGTAACTATTATGTAAAATTTTTTCATTATTATTGTTTATGGTAGGGATGGTTTATCATAATTGTAGCACATCTGTAAATTTGTTCAGTTAATATTACTCTAGCTAAAGAGTGGGTAAAAGTAAGTTTGCTAAGACATATTTCTTCAAAACTTTCTTTGTTAAGGCTTTTCTTAAATCCCTCTGGTTCTCCAATAATAAACAAGGTTTCCTTAATAGATAAACTGATTAGTTTTTTTAATTTTTTACAAAAGCTTTGAGTATTAAAATCTTGTCCGTTTTCACTAAGAAATATAATTTTTTTTTCTTTTTTATTTTTAATTAAATTTTCAAGTTCTTTTTTTGAAATATGCTCAATTATAAAATTAGTGATACCACTATTTTTTAAATTTTTGAGTCTGTTCTCATATCTTTTGCACAGCTCATTTTCTTCATCTTTGTTTAGTCTTCCTAAACAAAGGATTTTTATCTTCATTAAACAAAGATTTTTTGATTTGGAATAATATCTTCCCACATTTTTTCCAACTCATAATTTTTTCTTTGTTCATGATGAAAAATGTGAATTATAATATCAATTGCATCAATTAGTTTCCAATTGTCACTATCTTTGCCTTCAATTTTACAACCTTTAATTCCCATTTTTTTTAACTCTTCAATTGTATTTTCAGAAACAGACTGAATGTGCCTAGAAGATGTGCCACTAGCCACAATCATATAATCGGCAATTGAACTTTTGTTCGCAAGATTAATAGTTACAATGTCTTTTGCTTTATTGTCATCAAGAATTTTAATTAACTCTTTTAGAAGCACCTCTTTTTTTTTAATTTGCATTAATAGTTTTTTTTATCTTTGATGATGAAATATTCATACCTTTTGTGTTTAAAAAATACCATCTATGTTGTTTATCAATTGAAACAAAATCTAAAGATTTATATTTTTCCAGCTTTTTGGCAGCTATAGAGTTTAATGATTTTATTGAGAATTCTGGTCTATTAATCACAATGATGGATAGTTTGTTCAAGATTTCATTATACCTTTTCCACTGACTAAATTTGACAAAACTATCAGCACCCATAATGAAGTAGTATTTATGTTCTACAGATTTATTTATTATGTAACTTATGTTATCAAATAAGAAATTTGATCCAGTTTTTTCTTCAGTATACTGAACTTTAATTATATTTTTATTTTTTTTTATAAGTTCGTTGCATAATTTTATTCTATTAGAAATATCATTAGCTAAGTTATTTCTTTTTAAAGGATTTTTATTTGTAATGAGCCATATAACTTTATTTAATTTGAATCTTTTGATTGCTTCTAATGAAATACATAAATGACCAATGTGAGGAGGGTCAAAGGTTCCACCAAGAATACCAATTTTCATTATAATTTTACAAAAAGGTTAAGGTCTAATTTGTCCATTACCTTTTACTAGATATTTATAAGTTACTAGTTGTTCAAGTCCAACTGGTCCGCGAGGATGTAATTTGTTGGTGGATATTCCTACTTCTGCGCCAAAGCCAAATTCATTCCCATCTGCAAATTGAGTAGAAGCATTATGCAAAACTATTGCACTATTTACACTAGATAAAAATAATGAAGCATTTTTTTTATTATTTGTCACAATAGTATCTGTATGTTGAGTTCCGTATTTATTAATGTGAGTGATTGCTTCTTCAACTCCATTTACAATTTTTACTGAAATTAAAGAGTCAAGGTACTCTGTTTTCCAATCTTTTTCGGTTGCTAGATCAATATTAGAACCTATGTAATTTTTTTTAGTAATTTTATCGCCAATAATTCTACATCCACTAATACTCAATAATTGCAATATTGGATTTAAGTGAGTTTTTATACATGCCTTATCAATTAATAAAGTTTCTGCAGCCCCGCATATACTAGTATTTCTCATTTTAGCATTAAGGGTAATTTTTTTGGCCATGTTTAAATCAGCATATTTATCAATGTAGACATGACATAAACGCCATGAATCGCTGGAGAACTTCTGAGCAGGTGAAGGGCTTCAAGCCTAAAACCAGGATGCAAGATCATTACTTGGACATCAGGCAGATGGTCCCAACCTTACTTTGCTTCTCTCAAGCATTGTA
>JALRAW010000010.1 GCA_023257975.1 Candidatus Fonsibacter sp. | reverse complement strand
CAATAATGCTCACATCCCTAATCTTTTTTGGCGTTAAGTTTGAGTAAGCACCAAGACCTAAGGCATATCGATCGCCATCAATGCCTATTCCTTTTACAAGTTTAACTTTTTCTTGTCTGATCATTTTCTCGCCAGCACGAGCACAGGTATAAATACTATCAATGGTTGGCGATAAGCTCATAAATTTAAGTTAAAAATTATTCAATTCTGTGATTGTAATAATTTGTAAAATATTTAGATAATAACTGATCAATTTTCATTGCATTTGCTATTGCAAAGGGTCGCCTTGGATGAATTCGATCATTAATCCAATGCTCGCTCCACTCCTTTGTTGTCTCCACACAATCCTTTGCAAAACTTTCTAATTTAAATTCCTCTTGAATTTGAAAACATCCATTTAAAAAAATATCAACATAACTTTGTACAATGGGATGGGTGGCCGTTGGTTTTTGTAAACGCTCAGCATTTGCAGCATAAACCCAAAAGTTAGTATTCTCTAATTTAACTTTTCTGCCATAAAGATCTAAATTTTTATGATCAATCTTTACTCTGCAATAACTTTTCTCACGCTGATCAGTTTTTAAAATATCTTCTAACGTCACCGCATAGTAAACTCCATTAACCTTCGCACCATTTTTTTCAATTAAAGTTAAAAAAGTTGTTTTATAATTTCCCCCTGAATGACCAAATAATCTTTCAAAATTTTTAATAAGAATAGGTTCTACAAGTTTAGCATTTGGATTAGTTGACATTCTAGACTCTCTTTCCATTAAAGAGCCATAACCAATAATATAATTATTAGAACCTTGTGCTGGAGTTTGATTACAGGAGGTTGGGTTTGCTAATGCTTGAAAACTAAAAAGAGAAAAAAATAAAAGAATATTTAAAAACTTCATTAAAATTTTACAAAATAATAACTCACCACCGATCCAAAAAAAGATAAAACAATAATGAAAAGTTGCACGATAGGAGTAAAGGGAGAAAATACAGTATAATCAAACAAAACAAAGAAAGCTGAAAAATAAAATAGATACCAAAAAGAAAAATGCCTAAATAATCTTCCAAAATCCATAGTAAATTAGTTTTTATCCTGATTATCTTCTTTCGTCCTTGTAAAAAACTTAATGATAAAGATGATAAAAATCATAAGCACAGTGCTAAAGAAAAGCATCATCAGCAGAATGTGATCGGTTTTATAGTCTTTAAGATCAAATATTTTAGGCGCAAGAATTGTCAGCAGCAGAGTAAAAATTAACCACAGAGCTAAAATTTTTCTAGAAGTTAATTTTGTTAAATTTTTACCAGCTTCAGTTTTAACAATTTTAAACATTGAATAAAAAATTTTAAATGTATTATAAGAGATATTTGAAGATTTATTAAACGATAAAATATGCAATTAAGAGATCAAGCCTTAGAACGACTTAAAAGTTTTTGCGAAAATAATTTAGGTCAGTATGCAAAAAGTAGAAATTTTGATTATGGGCCTGAACGAAGGGATAATATTAGCAATCTTTCAAGATATATAACCCATCGTTTAATTGATGAAGAAGAGGTTATTAAATCAGCACATTCTAAATTTGCCTACCTTAAAATTGAAAAATTTA
>JALRAW010000182.1 GCA_023257975.1 Candidatus Fonsibacter sp. | reverse complement strand
ACTACGTGCACGTCGCCATGGACCGCCTACGTGCCCTCGACACCAGCCGCCCACCCTTTTTTATAGTGTCAAGTTGCATTGAATCAATTAAATCATCATTAATGATACGACCTGGTAATGAAAAAAAAATTTTTTATATTTTATGTCTTTATCATTTAATTATTTGGACCTTTGTACCTTATTTTTCTAATAAAAATTTACCGTTAGATGTAATTGAGGCATTGGCATGGGGACAGGATTTTTATTTAGGTTATAACAAACATCCGCCTTTAAGCGCTTGGATTCCGGGTCTACTTTTTAAAATTTTTGGAAATAAAGATTGGATTTATTATTTATTAAGCCAAGTATTTATTGTTATTTCTTTTATATTTTTATGGAAACTATCTTCACTATTTTTTAAGAAAAAATCTCAAATTCTTTTATCCATTCTTGCAATAGAAGGTATAGCTTTTTACACATTTGATACACCTCAATTTAACGTAAATATCTGTCAAATTCCTTTATGGATTGGAACAGTATATTTCTTTTTTAAATCTATAAAAAATAATAAAATTATTAATTGGATTTTTTTAGGAGTCTTTTCTGCTCTTGGTTTTTTGACAAAATATATTTTTGCTTATTTGTTAATATCTCTATTTTTTTATTTAATTTTTATTTCAACCAAAAAAAAGAAAATCAGTTTTAATTTTCTTTATGCCTTATTGTCTTTTTTATTAATAACAATTCCCCATCTTCAATGGCTAATACAAAATGATTTCACTACACTCTATTACGCTATTAAACGAGGGGGGTTAAATGAATTTAATATTTATAATCATTTGCTTAACCCTGTTAAATTTTTAATGAATCAAATTATAGTTTTGTTACCATTTCTTTTATTAATTCACATCTTAATTAAAAAAATAAAAGTTAAACTTCCTATAAATAATGAAAAATTTATTTTTTTATTATTTTCTTTTCTAATTCCATTTTTTTTAATTTTAATAACCTCAATAATTACCGGCTCTAGAATAAGAACAATGTGGATGATACCATTTTACTCTTTGATTGGAATTTTTTTTATATTTTTATATCAAAATGAAATAAATTCAAAAAAATTTAAAAACTTTTTTATTTTATTAATTATATTTTTAATCGTATCACCAATCCTTTACTCTTTAAGATCAATATATTCTGATAGCAGAACAAGCTATGATGGAAAAAAAATTGCATTACAAGTTGAGCAAGAATGGAAAAATATTTCTAAAGATAAGATTTCTAATGTCGGATTTTCAGAATGGTATGCTGGAAATTTATCCTATCAATTAGGTAATAGACCCAAAGTTTTTTTAGAAGAAAATAATGACTTTTATAAAAAACCAGCAGTTATTATTGCAAAAGATATTGGCCCAAGTTTATGTAATCGAAAAAATACAAATATTAAAAATATTTTATATAAAAAAATAGACAATCATGATGTATGTTTTATTTTTTGAATAAATGAAAACTTATAAAATTTTAATCCCAGTTTTTAATGACTGGGAATCTCTTTTAAGTCTTTTAAAAAATATTCATGCTTTAAAAATTTACAATCTGGTTCATATAAAAATTCTTATAGTTGATGATTGTTCAACTGAAACATTAAATAAAAAAATAGAGTTTGATTCATTTAAAGACATAGAAATAATTAAAAATGCTAAGAATATTGGTCATGGCAAGAGTATTGCTTATGGAATTAATTATATAAGTAAAAAAAACGATTTTGATTACCTGATTGTCATGGATGGTGACGGTGAGGATAGGCCAGAAGAAATAAAAGAATTAGTATTAAAGTCTATTAAATTTCCATCTTTAACTATAACTGCAAATCGTATTAAGCGTTCTGAAGGACTATTCTTTAAATTATCTTACCATTTGCATAAAATTTTAACGTTAATTTTAACTGGATATTCAATAAAATTTGGAAATTTTATGTGCATTCCTAGGCAAGATGTAAATTCAATAGTTTCTAATAAAAATCTTTCTGTAAGTTTTTCTGGGACTATTGCTAAATTTATAAAAAACAAAACGTTTATCCCTTCAATAAGAGGAGTGAGGTATCATGGTCCCACTAAAATGAGTTTTTTAAAACTTATAAGGCATTCATTGCTGATTATATCTACATTTAGAAAAGAAGCGACTATTAGATTATCTATACTATTTTTAGTATACGCAATTTTAATTTTTTATTTTTTACAAAATATATTTTTTTTGCTTCTATTACCGGTCGCAATAATCAATATATTAATTATTTTTACTCTTTTTTTTCTTTACGAAAAAAACTCCTCATAAAAATCTACTTAATTCCTAAACGTTTATGTATTTGAGTAGATGAAGTTGTGTATTGAAAAACGAAATTCTCATTTGGTCTTGCTCTTGCAAAGCATTCTCTAGCTGCTAATGCACCCTCATGAAAACCAGAAAGGATTAACTTTAATTTGCCAGGATAAGTACAAATATCACCAATTGCAAAAATACCCTCTTCATTAGTTTGAAAATTTTTTGTGTTAACTAAAATAGATTTCTCTTTCAAATTTAAGCCCCAATTTGCAATTGGTCCAAGTTCCATTTTAAGTCCAAAAAAAGCTATTACTGAATCTATTTTTAAAACTTCCAACGCATCATTATTTTTTTGTATTTCAATATTTTCCAATTTTTTATCACCGTTTAAGCCTTTGAGTTGATAAAAAGTTTTAATCTCAACTTTGCCTGATTTTGCAATATCTTTAATTTTATTTAATGTATGTGGAGCTCCTTTAAAGTCATCCCTTCGATGTACTAAATAAACTTTTTTTGCAATATTTGATAATTCTAAAGTCCAGTCTAGAGCGGAATCTCCTCCTCCAAATACAGCAACTATTTGATCTTTAAATTTTGATTTATCCTTAACAGAATAATAAAAATCTTTTCCTTCAAATTTTTCAATGTTTTTAATGTCTATTTTTCTAGGTTCAAAAGACCCGACTCCACCAGCAATAATAATATTGGGTGTTTCAAAAATTTTATTATCACTAGTTACGACCTGCCATAATTTATTATTTTTTTTTAACTCATTAACTCTTTGATTAAGATGAAACTCAGGTTTAAATGGTTTAATTTGCTCAATTAAATTTTTAATTAAAACCTCTCCTGTACAATTTGGAATTCCGGGGATGTCATAAATTGGTTTATCGGGATAAAGTTCAATACACTGTCCACCAATTTTGTCTAAATTATCAACAACATGGGCGTTTAAACCTAAAATACCAAGTTCAAAAACAGAAAATAATCCAACAGGTCCAGCACCAATAACAACCGCATCTGTTTTTATTGTCATATTAACTTTGCTTTTCTGGCATCCTAACTATTATACCATCGAGATCATTTGTAATCATGATCTGACAACTTAATCTACTCGACTTATCAGCGTCTTGTATAAAATCAATCATATCTTGTTCTGACTCTTGGGCTTTTGGAATCTTGCTTAAAAACTTTTCATCTACAAAAACATGGCAAGTTGCACAAGCGCAAGAACCTCCACAATCAGCATCAATCCCTGGAATAGAATTTTTTATAGCTCCCTCCATTATCGAAAAACCAACTGGCATTTCTATATGATGTTCTTTTCCACTGTGTTCTATATAAGTAATTTTTGGCATTAAATTAAAAACCTTAGATCATATAACAGTGAATTTATGTTTTTAAAATTACAATTTGTTAAAAAAAAATTTTTTTTAAAAGATTCATTTAGAATATCAAGGGAAAACAAAACATTCATAAAAACCATCATAATAAAACTTACGGAAAATGATAGAAGCGGTTTTGCTGAATGTGTTCCTTACAAAAGATATGGAGAAACTCAAAAAAAAATATTTTCATATTTAAAAAATAACCAACATGAAATTGAACGACTCACTAGACAAAATAGATTTGAAGAAATTAAATATTTATCTTTAAGAACAGCGCTCGAATTAGCTTCAAAACATCTTAATATTAAAAAAAACAATCAATATAATTTAAAAAAGAAATACCTAACCTCAATTACTATTCCTATATTTAATCAAGATAAGCTTAATAAAATAGTTCGTAAATTTAAAGATGTTAAGCTCATTAAAGTAAAGGTTAATAAAAATAACATTTTAAAGACTATAAAATTTATAAATAAAAAATGTCCTAAATCAAAAATAATAATTGATGCAAATGAAGGAATGAATTTTCCACTATTAAAAAAAATTATTAATGATTTAGAAAAGTTAAATGTA
>JALRAW010000137.1 GCA_023257975.1 Candidatus Fonsibacter sp. | reverse complement strand
TAGCAAACTTTATTAATTCAGAGTTATATGGAACTACAACTAATGTGCCATGGGCAGTAACATTTATTCAGGTAGATAATCTTCCTAGACATCCCTCACAATTATACGAAGCACTATTAGAGGGTTTGTTTTTATTTTTATTATTACAGGAAAAAATAGATTTGATGTTGATGAGTGTGCAAGAATTTTAAAAAATAAAATTCCAAAAATGAAAGACACTTTTTTGTTAGGTCCTGTGAGTGCCTCTATTTCGCTTATAAAGGGAAAATATCGTTCTAGGTTATTGTTAAAATATCCTCAAGAAGCCTTTCCACAAAAATTTTTAAAGGATTGGTTAAAAACTATTAAAATTAAAAAAAATATTTCGCTCACTGTAGACGTTGATCCGATAAATTTTAAATAATTTTAAAAAAGTACAAAATATCACACTTGATTAGTGTAATTTTGCATGTTACGAGACCTTTTTTCTTTTAAAGTTAATAGTAAAAAAATCTATGAAAACTTTTAGTGAAACTCAAAGATACGCCAAAGCAGTATATAGACTAGCTTATGAAGCTAAAAATTTGGAAGTTCTTGAAAAAGATTTTTTGAAGTTAAAAGAAATATTAGATCAAAGTTCAGATTTAAAAAAGTTCATTAAAAACCCAACACATAAATATTCAGTTATTAATAATGTCATTGATGCTTTAGTTAAGCACTTTTCTTTTTCAGATTTATTCTCAAGATTTTTAAAAGTTCTAAATAAAAACAGAAGATTTTTCTTTTTAGAGAAAATAGTAAATAATTTTTTTGATTTATTATTAAATGAAAAAGGAGAACTTTTAGCGACACTTAAATTATCTCATACAATCTCCGATAGTGAGAAAGCGGATATAGCAAAAAAATTAGATGATATTTTAAAGAAGAAAATTAATATTACCATCTCAGTAGATCCATCATTATTAGTTGGTTCAATCCTTCAAATTGGGAGTACAATGATTGATACTTCTGCTAAAACAAGATTAAATAATTTATTAAACAAGTAAAATGAAAATTAACCCTTCTGAAATTACTAATATTTTAAAAGATCAAATCAAAAATTTTGGAACTGAAGTTGAGGTTTCAGAAGTTGGTCAAGTTTTAACAGTAGGTGATGGAATAGCCAGAGTTTATGGATTAGATAACGTACAGGCTGGGGAGATGGTTCAGTTTTCTGAAGGTACAAAGGGAATGGCTTTAAACCTTGAAACTGAAAATGTTGGGGTGGTTATTTTTGGAGATGACTCAAAAATTAAAGAAGGCGATATAGTTAAGAGAACGGGTTCAATCGTTGACGTAGCAGTTGGAAAATCTTTATTAGGTCGAGTAGTAGATGGATTGGGAAATCCAATAGATGGAAAAGGCCCTATTGATAAAAACGCAGAGCGAAAAAGAGTCGAGATCAAAGCGCCAGGTATTATTCCAAGAAAATCAGTAAATGAGCCGATGCAAACAGGACTAAAAGCTATTGATAGTTTAATTCCTGTCGGAAGAGGACAGCGGGAGTTAATTATTGGGGACAGACAAACCGGAAAAACAGCAATTGCAATCGATACTATTATTAATCAAAAAGAAATTTGAAGATAGGTATGCCTATTTAAAAAAGAGCGAAAATGGCTTTTCCGAATATGCCCCAATCGGGAAAATCAATGCACTGGAACTGACCCCTTCCCTTTTGAAAGAACTGCGATTGCCCAAAGAATTCC
>JALRAW010000002.1 GCA_023257975.1 Candidatus Fonsibacter sp. | reverse complement strand
ACTCATTCTTGAACTTGGTGAATTTTTCGAGTATTCTTTGTCAGATTTTGAATTATTATTAAGAATGCCTAAACTATCAAAATTTTTTATACCTAACAACAATAAACTAATAGCAATTAAACAAATACATAAATTTCGAATTGAATTCTAGCTTTTTGATTATTCGTACTCAATTCCTGTTTTTCCCAAAACAAGAATGAGTTCTTTAGTGTACTTACATGATCTAATGGCAGTCCTGATGGCTGTTCATTTACATATACTTTGCAGGAAATTTTAACGATTAAATCTGACGACGTTGCTGGAAGAACAAAAGTTTATGAAACCATTGTTAAAGGAGATGATGATTTTGAATCTGGAGTTCCAGAGTCTTTTAATGTCTTAATTAAAGAGATTAGATCTTTAGGTTTAAATATTGAATTAACAAATTAAATTATGAGTAAGGAATTAACAAATTTATTTAAAAAAAATATCAATAAAGATAATTTTAATAATATTAAAATTTCTTTAGCAAGCCCTGAGAAGATTAAATCTTGGTCATTTGGTGAAATAAAAAAACCAGAAACTATAAATTATAGAACATTTAAACCTGAGAAAGACGGATTATTTTGTTCTAGAATATTTGGACCGGTAAAAGATTATGAATGTTTATGTGGCAAGTATAAACGTATGAAATTTAGAGGAATTATTTGTGAAAAGTGCGGTGTAGAGGTTACTAAAGCAAATGTAAGACGTGAAAGAATGGGTCACGTAGAGTTGTCAACTCCTGTTTCTCATATCTGGTTTTTAAAATCATTACCAAGCAGAATAGCTCTTGCAATGGATATGAAACTTAAAGATCTTGAGAAAGTTTTATATTTTGAAAATTTCATTATCATAGAACCAGGTCTTACTGAGTTTAAAAAAAATCAGCTAATCACAGAAGAAGAACTATTAAAAGCACAAGAAAAATATGGCGAAGATCAGTTCTCAGCAGGAATTGGTGCCGAAGCAATTAGAGAAGTGTTGGCTGCAATTGATTTGCCTACGGAAAGAGAAAGATTAAGAGAAATATTAAAGAACACAACATCTAAAGTTGCAGAAGAAAGAACTATTAAAAGATTAAAATTAGTTGAGAATTTTATTAACTCTGGAAATAAACCGGAGTGGATGATTTTAACTGTTATACCAGTTATACCACCTGAACTTAGACCTTTAGTTCCACTAGATGGCGGAAGATTTGCAACATCTGACCTTAACGATTTATATCGAAGAGTTATTAATAGAAATAATAGATTGAAGAGATTAATGGAATTAAGAGCGCCAGATATTATAGTTAGAAATGAAAAACGTATGTTGCAAGAAGCAGTTGACGCTTTATTTGATAATGGAAGAAGAGGAAGAGTGATAACAGGCACTGGAAAAAGACCTCTTAAATCTTTAGCTGATATGCTTAAGGGTAAACAAGGACGCTTTAGGCAAAATTTATTAGGAAAAAGAGTTGATTACTCAGGAAGATCTGTAATTGTTGTAGGACCAGAATTAAAACTACATCAGTGCGGCCTTCCAAAAAAAATGGCATTAGAATTATTTAAGCCATTTATTTATGCGAAATTAGACAAACTTGGTCTAGCTACAACAATTAAGCAGGCTAAAAAAATAGTAGAAAAAGAAAAATCAGAAGTTTGGGATATTTTAGAAGAAGTTGTTAGAGAACACCCGGTTCTTTTAAACAGAGCCCCAACACTTCATAGACTAGGGATTCAAGCTTTTGAACCATTATTAATTGAAGGTAAAGCAATTCAGCTACATCCTTTAGTTACAGCTGCTTTTAATGCTGACTTTGACGGAGACCAGATGGCTGTTCACGTTCCATTAAGTATAGAGGCACAGTTAGAAGCAAGAGTATTAATGATGTCGACAAATAATATTTTAAGTCCATCAAATGGAAAACCTATTATTGTACCATCTCAAGATATGGTTCTAGGAATTTATTACATGTCGCAATTTTTTGGAGATCAAGATACTAAACCAGTTGGTTATTTCTTAAACTTAGATGAAATTTCACAAGGACTTGAAAATAAATCAATAAACGTTCATTCAAAAATCGTATCTCGATTTGAAACTGTAGATGAAAAAGGTCAACCAGTTTTTAAAACATATCAAAGTAGTGTAGGTAGATTTTTGTTAGCAAATATACTTCCAAAACATCATAAAATTACATTCGATTTAGTAAATAAATTATTAACAAAAAAACAAATTTCTGAACTTATTGACGTTATTTTTAGATACTGCGGTCAGAAAGAAACAGTCATATTCTGCGATAGATTAATGATTATTGGTTTTCATAATGCATTTAAAGCAGGAATATCTTTTGGAAAAGATGATTTAGTAATTCCTGAATCAAAAGAGAAAATTATTACCGATGCTAAAAAAATGGTCGAGGAATATGAAACTCAATATTCCGAAGGTTTAATTACTAAAGGTGAGAAATACAATAAAGTCGTAGACCAATGGTCTAAGTGTACAGATAAAATTGCAAGTGAGATGATGAAAAATATATCCGCTTCTAAAATAAGTAAAGATGACGGATCAATAACAACTAACTCTATATTTATGATGGCAGATTCTGGCGCTAGAGGTTCAGCAGCACAGATGAAACAGTTAGCTGGTATGAGAGGTCTAATGGCAAAACCATCTGGAGAAATTATTGAAACTCCTATTATTTCAAATTTTAAAGAAGGTTTAACTGTATTGGAATATTTTACATCTACTCACGGGGCACGTAAAGGACTTGCGGATACAGCTTTAAAAACTGCAAACTCTGGATATTTAACAAGACGATTATGCGATGTATCTCAGGATGTTATAGTAAGACTTAAATTTTGTGGAACTAAAAAACATATCAACATTAGCGAAATTATAGAGGGTGGAAACATTATTGTATCTTTAACAGAAAGATCCTTAGGAAGAATTGCAGCAAAAGATATTAAAGCTCCAAACACAGGCGAAGTAATTGTTAAAGCAAAACAATTAATTGAAGAAAAACAGTGTGAATTGATGGACGCTGCAGGCGTAAAATCTATCGATGTTTATTCACCAATTACCTGTGAAGCAAAAGACGGAATTTGTTCAACATGTTATGGAAGAGATTTAGCTAGAGGCAGATTAGTATCAATCGGCGAGTGTGTAGGAATGATTGCAGCTCAATCGATTGGAGAACCCGGAACACAGCTTACAATGAGAACTTTCCACGTTGGAGGTACAGCACAAATTAAACAAGAGTCATCAATAACAGCTCCTTCAGAAGGAATACTAAAAGTTTCTAATCAAAATTTAATTGAAGATTCTAAAAAAGAATTATTGAAATATTAGGGTACTTAATAAGTGCTATAGCTCTATATTTTGTATATAAATATGTGATTAATAGATAGAACACTGGAAATAGGCAAATGAAAGGACAGCTTCATCGTGCTCTAGATTTCACTTTAGGTGTTATAAAGCTCATGTCTTTGTGAAAGAAATAGAAGAGATTAAATGCAAATTGGTCAATTTGTCTAT
>JALRAW010000138.1 GCA_023257975.1 Candidatus Fonsibacter sp. | reverse complement strand
GTTCACCTCGCGGGCCCTGGCCTGGCCGCCGTTGGTCTTCCAGAGGCTGGGTCGGTAGTTGAGGTCGTAGGATACGACCGTGCCATGCCGCTTGGCTGCCTGCACGGCCTCGACGGTCAGGGCCGCCGTCGTGGCGGAGAAGATCTCGGCGGGGCTGTCGAGGCCTTCTGCGGCTGCGCGCAGGCGTTCGGCCGTGCGCGTGAGCAGCAGGTGCCCCACTTCGTCGACGAGGGCGGCGACACTGTCGAAGTAATTGTGACAAACTCTTTTTCAGGGCGTGTTACAAACTTAACATTTGGAATTTGTTTAATCATACTGATAAACTTTGCTGTGAATATAATTTTAATTTGCCACTTGCTTTTTGTGAGGCTCTCATTCTAAATCTATATTTTTGTTTATCTGTCAATTTATCGAAGCAATTTGGACAACTGACATCTTTTTCATATTTTGGTGAATGTATGTCTTTCATTTTCATTGGAGTTCTGCAACCTGCGCACATTAAATAATTTCCCTTTTTAGAATTATGTATAACAGTAATTCTTTCATCAAAAACAAAACATTCTCCATTCCATAAGGATTTTTTTTCAGGAACATTATTTAAATAATTTAAAATTCCACCTTTTAATTGATAAACATTCTTAAAGCCTCGTTTGAATAAATAGCTTGCAGCTTTTTCACAACGAATTCCACCTGTACAAAACATGGCAATTTTTCTATCTTTATTGTCAGAAAGCTTTTCGAAATACTCAGGAAATTTTCTAAAATCATTAATTTTTGGATTTATTGCTTTTTCAAAAGTACCTATTTCACTTTCAAAAGATTTTCTAACATCAACAACAGTTACATCGTTAGATAATATTAATTTGTTCCAGTCTTCAGGCTCTACTCTGTTTTGAAATTTATATTTATCATCATTAAATAATTCATTTAACGGAACGACTTCATTTTTAATTTTAATCTTCGCTCTTTTAAAAGGAATAAAATCAACTTCACATTGATTTATAGTATCAAATTCTTTAAATAAAAATTTTTCCTTGAGGTAATTTATTAATAAATCGATACTAGATTGTTTTCCTGAAATACTACCGTTTATTCCTTCTAAAGAAAAAATAATGCTTCCTTTTAACTTATTATCAATAAGAAACTTTTTAAATAAAAATTTGTTATCAACAGGATTTTTGATTTTTACAAATTTATAAAAACTAATTAATTTTAACATTTTATAATTTTCTACAAATGGTCATGCCATCCGCTAATGGTATTATCATACTCTCGGTTCCCTTAAAATCTTTAACAAATCTATTAAATTCTCTAATAGAATTTGTCTGCTCATCACTTATATTGAAATCTGCAACTTTCCCCTTCCAAAGGGTATTATCAATAATAATAATTCCGTCTTTTTCTAGAAGATCAAGTGATTTTAAAAAGTAATTCCTATAATTCTTTTTATCTGCATCAATAAAAATCAAATCAAAAATTCTATCTTGATTAATAAATTCCTCCATTGTTTCTAATGCCGGAGCTAAAATAAAATCAATTTTTTTACCAACGCTATGTTTACTCCAATATTTTTTAGCAATATCAGTATTTTTTTTATCAATATCTAAACTAACGATAGATCCGTTTTCTGGAAGAGCTAAAGCCATTGTTAAAGCGCTATAACCGGTGAAAGTTCCAATCTCTAAACAATTTTGAATATTTGAACTTTTAATAATAAACTGAAGCAAAGCTCCTTGATCAGGACTAATTTGCATAGTGGCCGCATTGCCAAGATTATTTTCTGTATATTCTCTAAGTTCTTTTTGTAATGCGTGTTCATTAATACCATTTTGAAAAAGATACTTTTGCAAATCAGCTGAATTTTCTATGGACTTAAACACTTTATGAAAGTTTTTTTTTTAAAATATCATTAACTAAGGCAGGGTTAGCCTTGCCCTTAGACTCTTTAATTACAGATCCTACAAAGAAACCAAATAATTTATCTTTACCTGATTTATATTCTGCAACTTTATCAGCATTATCATTTAACACTTTATCAATAATTTTTTCTAATTCCCCAACATTGCTTTGCTGAATAAGGCCCTTTTCTTCAACGATAACTTTAGGATCTCTGTTGTCATTAATCATTAATTCAAAAACTTCCTTTGCTATTCTTCCTGAAATCGTATTATTTTTTATTAGGTTTATTAACTTTGCTAAATTCTTAGATGAAATTGGAGATTCTTTGATGGATTTACCAATTTTATTTAAAGCTGCAAACAAATCTCCGATCACCCAATTAATTGCAAGTTTTACGTCAGAATTTTTTGCAATATCTTCAAAATAGTCTGAGGTGTCTTTATCTGATATTAAAACACCAGCCTCATAACTTGAAATTTTATAATCTTTTATTAAACGCTCTTTTTTCTCATCCGGTAACTCTGGTAATTTTTGTTTAATTCCATCAACAAAAGATTGATCGAATTTTAATGGTGGAAGATCAGGATCAGGAAAATATCTATAATCATGAGCATCTTCTTTGCTACGCATCTGACGAGTTTCATTTTTTTTAGTGTCAAATAATCTTGTCTCTTGATCGATTTTTTTACCTTCTTCCAATAGATCTACTTGTCTTTTAGCTTCATATTGTATGGCTTGTTGCATAAACTTTATTGAATTTACGTTTTTAATTTCACAACGCGTCCCAAAATCTTTGCTACCCATTTTTCTAACAGATACGTTAACATCCGCCCGTAGCGAACCTTCTTCCATATTGCCATCGCAAGTGCCTAAATAACGCATAATTGATCTTAATTTTTTAATATATTCTGCAACTTCCTCTGGAGATCTTAAATCTGGCTTACTTACAATTTCCATTAACGCAACACCTGATCTATTTAAGTCGATAAAAGTTTTTGTTGGATCTTGATCATGCAAACTTTTTCCCGCATCTTGCTCTAAATGAAGTCTTTCAATGCCAATTTTTTTAGTTCCATAAGGCATATCAAGGATTACCTCACCTTCACCAACAATTGGATGTTTGAATTGAGAAATTTGGTAACCCTGAGGTAAGTCCGCATAAAAATAATTTTTTCTATCAATTTTGTAAGTGTAATTGGTTTATTTTACTCATTTAATATTAGATTTTATGTGCCACCTTAATGGCATTGATTAAAAATTTTAAGCTTATTTAGCTCGTCAATAAATGATGTAGAGTCCACAAATTGATGATATTTTTCATTGAATATCTATTAAATACTTGTTATCAGAAATACTTTCAAAAGCAAAGCCAGTAAGTTAGGTGATTGTATTAAGAGATTTTAATAGAATACGACTCCTCGATGAGTTACAACAAGCTCTTATCATCGAGATTTATCAAAGGAATTGATAGTTACTATGC
>JALRAW010000079.1 GCA_023257975.1 Candidatus Fonsibacter sp. | reverse complement strand
TGTAGTCCAAGTCTTTGTAGCCTCATTGATGGTGGCACTTGTGGGAAGACTCTTCTATCTTCAAATTGCCGATGGACCGCGATACCAAGAAGCTGCACTCGATATTCAGAGTCGAGATATTGTCACCCCAGCTCTTCGCGGTTTAATCGTTGATAATGAGGGAAATTTGTTGGCAACCAACAAGGCTGGATTAATGGTCACTGCCGATAGATCGGTCCTTGATAAGCAAGAGGACAAAGGTCAATCTGTTCTAGCGCGGGTAGCAAGCGTGCTGAAGCTGAATATAATGTTCCTTTGCCGGAAAAAGGTGAGTCAAAAAGAGCAATTCTTGAAACATATACCAAAGAGCATTCTGCTGAATATCAAGCTCAAGCTTTAATAGATTTAGCACGCGACATGAGAAAAAAGATTAAAGATTTTTCCAAAGTAGATAGTATTGAAATTCATACTTCTCATCACACTCATTATGTAATTGGAACGGGCGCAAACGATCCTCAAAAAATGGATCCAAATGCAAGTAGAGAAACATTGGATCATTCTATTATGTATATTTTTGCTGTGGCCCTAGAAGATGGTAAGTGGCATCATGAAGATTCTTATAAACCAGAAAGAGCAAAAAAAGAGAGCACAGTAGCGCTTTGGAGAAAAATTAAAACTTTTGAAGACAAAGAGTGGACTAAAAAATATCACGACAAAGATCCAAAGAAAAAATGTTTTGGAGGCAGAGTTATTATTAAAATGCAAGATGGTACCAATATTGAGGATGAACTAGGAATTGCTGATGCTAATCCTTGGGGTAAACGTCCTTTTGAGAGAAAAAATTATGTTGAAAAATTTTTAACATTAACAAAAGATATTATTTCTAGATCCGAGTCAGATAGATTTTTAGAAGTAGTGCAAAATTTAAGAAATCTTAAAAGTAAACAATTAGATCAATTAAATATTGAAGTTATTGATAGAATTCAAAATATTCAACGAAAAAAAATAGCAATTTTTTAAATAATTTTTTATGAAAAAAATTATTTATTTTTTTTTATTTATTTTTCTTTTATCAAATATTTCCTACGCAAATGAAAAGAAGATTCAAGTTATTGACGGAGATACTATTTATATAGGAAAACTTAAATACCGACTTTTTGGTATTGATGCTCCAGAAATAAAACAAATTTGTGAGAAGGATAATATAAAAATTAAATGTGGTGTTATTGCAAAAAATGCCCTTAAAAATAAAATTGCAGAAAAAATTCCTGAATGTGTTGTCAAAGATAAAGATCGTTATCAAAGATTTGTTGCAGAATGTTTTATTGGTAAAGAAAGTTTATCTAAATTTATGGTCAGAGAGGGTTATGCAGTTGCATACACTCAATATTCAAAAGATTTTATTGAAGATGAAAAATATGCAAAGGAAAATAAACTTGGTATTTGGTCAATGAATTTTCAAATACCTTCTGAGTATAGAAAGTCCTTACGTAATAAATAAATTTTATTTAAAAATTTTTTTAATTTTCTTTCTATTATATTTTTTTTTATCTTTAATAATTCTTTTTTTAAATTTTGGAGTTCGTAGAGCTTTTGCTACAGGATTTCTTTTCATAATGAATTTGACAATTATAGCAGATTCTTTATTGAATTAATTTTAACAATTAATTATCATGAAATTAAATAAGAAATTTGAACCTTATATTTTTACTATCATTATGGCATTTGGTATGAGTTTAATGATGTCGTTTATTATTTCATTAATGAACATAGGGTTTGTAGATCATTTTTTTTTAATTTGGATTAAGGCTTGGATGCCAGCTTTTTTTATAGCATTAATTCCTGCATTCTTTATGGGCAAATTAGCAAGATTTGTTATAACTAAAATTATTGATAGATAATCAAATTCTAAATTGAGATCCTAAGTAAAGCTGTCTTGCTTTTTTATTTTCAACAATTTCTTGAGGAGATCCCTCAGCAATTAATTCTCCATTATTGATAATGTAAGCTCTGTCTACAATATCAAGCGTTTCTTTGACGTTATGATCAGTGATAAAAATACTAATACCTTTATCTTTTAAGTGCCTAAGCATTTCTTTAAGTTCAATAATTGCAATAGGATCTAAAGCAGCAAATGGTTCATCTAATAACAATACTTTAGGAGATGTTGTTAAGCATCTTGCAATTTCAACTCTTCTTGCCTCCCCGCCTGAAAGACTTAACGCA
>JALRAW010000032.1 GCA_023257975.1 Candidatus Fonsibacter sp. | reverse complement strand
GTTGGTGAAATTTATACTCCACCACCTGGTAATAATAAAACAGTAATTAATTATTTAGATCAAGGAGACAATGCCTTACACTTAGCTTTTGATTTTTCTTTGATTTTCAGATTTTGGAGTGCAAAAAAATACTACGATTGTATTTATACTTGGGAAGAGAATCTGCCTGAAAAAGGAACCTTAATTCAATATTTCAAAGATGATGCCACAGCATTTAATAATAAAAAGAAAGCAATTATTGACGGTAAAGGCGTTCTAAATAACAGAATTTCTGAATTTCTATTATCCCAATTAAATCAAATAGGAATTAAAACGCATTTTATAAAAAGATTAAATATGCGTGAACAGCTTATTAAATCCCTAGAAATTATTCCAATTGAAGTAGTTGTTAGAAATATTGCTGCTGGAACTTTTTCTACAAGACTTGGAATTAGTGAGGGAACAGATCTTAGTAAACCTATTTTAGAATTTTATTATAAAAATGACGAACTTGGCGATCCTTTAGTTAACGAAGAACATATTCTTGCATTAAATTGGGCAACCCAAAGTGAACTTATGCATATCTCTGAACAAGCTTTAAGAGTTAATGATTTTCTAGTTGGATTGTTTAGAGGAATTGGAATTAAACTTGTTGATTTTAAATTAGAATTTGGAAGACAATGGAATGGGGATGAAGTTGAAGTTTTTTTAGCTGACGAGATTAGTCCTGACACATGTAGATTGTGGGATATAAAAGATGAGAGAAAACTAGACAAAGATAGATTCAGAAGAGATCTTGGTGGATTGGTTGAGGCATATCAAGAGGTTGCCCGTAGACTTGGAATCATGCCAGAAGGTTCAAATATTAAAGAAATTAAGACAGGTATATCAAAAAATTTAACCACTTTAAAAAAAAAATAAAAATTTGAAGTTACAAGTCATTGTTACGTTAAAAAAGGATGTGCTAGATCCTCAAGGTTCTGCAATTAAAAGTTCATTGTCTAATATGGGATTTAAAAATATTGAAAGTTTAAGACAGGGGAAAACATTTGAAATAATTATAAAAGAAAAAGATGAAAAAGTCGCTCTTTCTAAGGCTAAAGAAATGTGTGAAAAGCTTTTAGCAAATTTGACGATTGAGGACTATTCAGTAAAAGCTATTAAGGAATGAAAGCCAGCGTCATTGTTTTTCCTGGCTCTAATTGTGATCGCGATGTCAAAATCTCCCTTGAGAAATTTAGTATAAAAACTGAGATGGTATGGCATGCAGATACCAAACTTCCAAAATCAGATTTAGTAGTTCTGCCAGGAGGATTTTCATATGGAGATTATTTAAGATGTGGAAGTATTGCTTCTAAATCAAGAATTATGAAAGAAGTTATAACTCATTCAAAAAAAGGTGGTTTGGTAATGGGTATCTGCAACGGCTTCCAGATTCTTGTTGAATCTCAACTTTTGCCTGGTGTTCTAATAAGAAACATTAATCTTAAATTTATATGCAAAAATGTAACTGTAAAAGTTACCAATAATAAAACTAATTTTACATCTAAAACAAACAGAAATTCAGTTCTTGAAATTCCAATTGCTCATAACGAAGGAAATTATTTTGCAAGTAAAGATTTAATTGATGAGCTAGAAGATAATAATCAAATTGTACTTCAATATTGTGATGCTACTGGAAATATTACTGAACAATGTAATCCTAACGGTTCAATTAAAAATATTGCAGGGATTATAAATAAAAAAGGAAATGTATTTGGTCTTATGCCTCATCCTGAAAGAGCCTCAGATGAGATTCTAGGCGGTATGGATGGATCATTAATTTTCAAATCTTTAAAATAACTATGCAAGAAGTTAATCAGGAACTCGCAATAAAACACGGTCTTACAGCAGAAGAGTATAATAAAATTATTAAATTAATGGGAAGAAATCCTAATTTAGTAGAACTTGGAATTTTTTCGGCGATGTGGAATGAACACTGTTCGTATAAATCCTCAAGAATTTGGTTACAGACTCTGCCTACAAAAAATAAATATGTAATTCAAGGACCTGGTGAAAATGCAGGGGTTGTTGATTTTGGTGACGGAGATGTTGTTATTTTCAAAATTGAAAGCCACAACCATCCTTCATACATTGAACCTTATCAGGGAGCGGCAACTGGAGTTGGCGGAATATTAAGAGATATTTTTACAATGGGAGCGCGCCCTGTTGCTAATCTAAATTCTATAAGATTTGGCTCTCCCAATCACGAAAAAACAAAATATTTGTTAAATGGAGTAGTTTCTGGAATTGGTGGATACGGTAATTGTATAGGTGTTCCAACTGTTGGGGGTGAGACAGAATTTGATGAATGTTACAATGGAAATATTTTAGTGAATGCCATGAATATTGGTGTTACTAAAAAAAATAAAGTTTTTTATTCAATTGCAAGTGGTGTTGGAAATCCTGTTGTTTATGTAGGTTCAAAAACAGGAAGAGATGGAATTCATGGAGCAACAATGGCATCTGCTGAATTTGATGAAGATTCTGAATCAAAAAAACCAACAGTACAAGTTGGTGATCCGTTTACTGAAAAATTATTATTAGAAGCATGCTTAGAATTAATGCAAAAAAAATCTATAGTTTCAATTCAAGATATGGGTGCAGCCGGTCTTACTTCTTCTTCTATAGAAATGGCGTCAAAGGGTAATCTTGGAATTAAAATAAATTTAAATCTAATTCCTTGTCGAGAAAATAATATGACTCCTTATGAGATTATGCTTTCGGAGAGTCAGGAGCGAATGTTAATAGTTTTAAAAAAGGGTAAAGAAAAAGAGGCTAGGAAAATATTTGAAAAATGGGGATTAGATTTTGCAATAATAGGACAATTAACAAATTCAAAAAAACTTGAACTTGATTTCAATAAAAAAAATGTATGTAGTATCCCAATTCATTCCTTGGGGGATAATGCTCCTAAATATAAAAGAGATTTCATAACCTATAGTTACCCAAAAATAATTAACCACGACTCTACTATTGAAAAATTGGATATTAAAGATTCATTAATTAAAATTTTATCCCATCATAATTACTCAAATAAATCATGGGTGTGGGAACAGTACGATCATATGGTAATGACAGACACAATTCAAAAACCAGGAGGTGACTCTGCTGTAGTTAGATATCATGGAAAAAATAAAGGAATTGCCGCTACAGTTGATTGTGTACCAAGATATTGCAAAGCTCATCCAAAATCTGGAGCGATGCAAGCTGTGTGCGAAACTTGGAGAAATCTAATTTCAGTTGGAGCTCAACCCATAGCTATTACTAATTGTTTGAATTTTGGAAATCCAGAAAAAAAAGAAATTATGGGTCAGTTTGTAGAGAGTATTAATGGAATGAAAGAAGCATGCGAAGCCTTAGATTACCCTGTGATATCTGGAAATGTATCTTTGTTGGCTTAGCATCAAAGTGATCCATCTCCTGGTCACCTGGCCTCTGCAAAATATGTAGTTCATTACTTGGCACACACTAAAACCTTGGGTATTTATTCCACCAGTAAGAAAAATACTACTCTTGAATCTTTCATCCACTTTCCTACTCAAGATCAAGTGTTAGCTATGTCTGATGCCAATTGGGGACCACAGGATGCCACTATTACTAAGGATTCACCGGACTTACCTTTATTCATCTCGCAATCAATGTCTGCTTTCTATGTTGACTTACTTGGTCCAATTCATTGGATATCCAAACGTCAAAAGGTCACTGCAGCTAGCTCAGCTGAAGCCGAAATATATGCTACGGATGAATGCGTCAAGTTCCTCTTAGACCTTAATCAAATTCTTGAGTTTCTGGATGTGAAACATTTATTCATGCCATCAACTACCATCATTTATAATGATAATAAAGCATGTGTTCAATGGTCGAAAAAGGCAACTTCCAAGGGACTTCATCATATACAAATGCGGGAAAATAGGGTTAGGGAAAATATTGAATCGAAATTTATTGCAGTACAGCATATTAATGGAAAAATTAATCTCGCCGACATTTTCACCAAGGAGATGAAAGACACAACTCATTTTGTGGAACTTCACGATTTATTCATGTGTCCTCGTTTAGCTGGTTGATTGTTTTCTTCTACTATTGGTTTTTTACTACAAATGTTATTCTGACAAAGCTTTATGTGCAATATCATTTTTCCTGAGTTTCATTTGAGGGGGGTATTG
>JALRAW010000024.1 GCA_023257975.1 Candidatus Fonsibacter sp. | reverse complement strand
ATATGGGTGCATAGAAGTCATTTAACTCGGGTACGGACCTGGGAACATTGCTTATGGGGGTGCATATAAGGCATCTTACTTGGGTACGGACCTGGGAACATTGCTAATGTTGGTGCACATAAGCCATCTAACTTGGGTACGGACCTGGGAAAATTGCTCGTTTGGGAGAATAGAAGAGGATCAATCACTATTGATGACGAGGGAACACCAACTAATAAAACTGTTTTAATAGAAAAAGGAATATTAAAAAATTATATACAAGATAGATTGAACGCACGATTAATGAATGTACAGCCAACAGGAAACGGTCGAAGAGAAAGTTTTGAACATATACCAATGCCTCGTATGACAAACACTTATATGTTGTCTGGAAAATATCATCCCGATGAAATAATTAAATCAGTTGATAAGGGAATTTATGCTGTTGCCTTTGGCGGCGGACAAGTAGATATCACAAATGGTAAATTCGTTTTTTCTTGCACTGAAGCTTACGAAATTAAAAATGGAAAAGTTGGCAAACCATTAAAAGGCGCAACATTAATTGGGAATGGTCCTGACGTTCTAACAAAAGTTAAAATGGTTGGTAACGATATGGAGCTAGATGCTGGAGTTGGAACTTGTGGAAAAAATGGACAATGGGTACCGGTTGGAGTTGGGCAGCCAACAATTTTAATTGATGGCATTACTGTTGGTGGAACTCAAAATTAATTAATCTGAGAATTTAATAAAGTAAGTCCTACAACGGCAGCTGTTTCGGATCTTAAAATATTCTGTCCTAAGGAAATAGGAATACAATTACTCATACTATTTAACAAATCTCTTTCTTTTAATGAAAAATCTCCTTCTGGACCAACTAATAAATAAAATTCATGATTTTTATTATTTTCATGAACTGCTTCAATTTTGTTATTGGAAGAGTTAATGTCAGCAAAAAAAATAATTGAGTTTTTGTCAAAAGATTTAAGTTTCTTCTCTAATTTTTCAACCTCATGAATGACTGGCAAAATTAATTGATTAGATTGTTCGCAAGATTCCTTTATAATTTTTTCTGTTCTTTTAATATTTAGATTCTTTGCAACAGATTTTTGTGAAATAACAGGGACAAAACTCTTAACACCTATTTCTGTACATTTTTGAATTAGATAATCTAATTTTGAACTTTTAATTAAAGAGAATATTAAAGATATCTTGCCTGGTTTATTTGTATTTTCAATTTTAGAGTTTAGTCTTACTTTTATTTTTTTTTTATCAAAACTAACAATTTCTCCCTTGAATTCTCCATCTTTTGAATTAAATAAAAAAACATTATCTCCTTCCCTTAAGCGCATCACATTATTTAAATAATGTGTGTCTTCTTTTTCTAAAATTAAATCTAAACCTAAGTTTAATTTTTTATCCAAATAAATTCTTACTTTTAAAGACATAACTGCTATTGTAACTAAATTACTTTATTTTTACAAAATGTACCAATTTGCTAACCTATTAAGATTAAATAGACCAATTGGAATTTTTTTACTTTTCTGGCCATGTGCTTGGAGTTTAGCAATGACTCAATGGTATGTTGTTAATAATTATTTATTTATTAAATACTTAATTTTATTTTTTATTGGTTCGGTAATTATGAGAAGCGCTGGTTGTGTCTACAATGATATTGTAGATAAAAAAATAGATATCAAAGTTCAAAGAACAAAGAAGCGCTTAATAGCCTCTGGAAAAATAAGACTTAAAACTGCATGGCTTGTTATTTTATTGCTTCTAATACCTGCATTCATAATATTATCTCAGTTCAATAATTTTTCTAAAATACTTGGTCTATCATCCGGATTATTAATTATTACTTATCCTTTTATGAAAAGAATAACATTTTGGCCTCAGTTATTTCTTGGTTTTACATTTAATTGGGGGGTATTGCTTGGTTGGTCAGTATTTTTTGAAAATTTAAGAATTGAAACTATCATTTTATATATGGCAGGAATTTTTTGGACTTTGGGATACGATACAATCTACGCCTTGCAAGATAGAAGTGACGATTTAAAAATAAAAATCAAATCTACAGCAATCAAATTTGGACATGATATAAAAAATTTTTTATCTTTTTGTTATATATGCTTAATAACTCTTTTGATTGCTTTAGGATTTTTAACAGATAGATCTTTTGTATATTTCATCTTAATAGGAATCGCTGCATTGCATTTGACTTATCAGGTATTAATAATTCAAAAAATAAAATCTAATATTAGAGAAAAGATTCAAGTAGTTTTTAATAGTAACAATTCTTTTGGAGTATTAATATTTTTAATATTTTTTATAGAAATCTATAATGCTTAAAGATAATTCCTTCTTAAACAATCTTGGGGAATATTGTGTTGATGAATTAAAAAAAATCGGAGCAACAAACTCTGAAGTGATAGTGGCTCATTCAATTTC
>JALRAW010000013.1 GCA_023257975.1 Candidatus Fonsibacter sp. | reverse complement strand
CATATGACTTAACTCTACATCTTTAAATTCTTTTTTATGTATTTCTTCTACCACTTCTCTCCATAACAAACCTGCTTCCATAACATTAGATTTTTCACATGAAGTAACTTTATTGTTTCTTTTTCTTGCAAGTTCAAAAGCAACTCTAGCAACTCTTTGAATCTCACTTGTTGTATAAGTGTGTGTATTTATTCCTTTTTTTTCACCATTAGATAATTTTTCAACACCTCTTGGAGTTCCAAAATAGATACCCCCCGTAAGCTCTCGCACAATCATAATGTCCAAATCAGAAACAACCTCTGGCTTTAAGGTTGATGCGTTAGCAAGTTCTTTAAAACAAATTGCCGGTCTTAAATTTGCAAATAATTCTAAATCTTTTCTAAGTCTTAATAAGGCTCTTTCAGGCTTTTTTGAGAATTCTAATTTATCCCACTTAGGTCCACCCACGGCTCCTAATAAAACTGCATCACTTGCCATTGCAATTTCCATTACTTTATCAGTAATAGGTGTGCCATTTTTATCAAAAGAAATTCCTCCAGCTAATTCTTCCGTAATTTCAAAGTCAGCTGATTTGTTTTTATTAAACCAAGTAATAATTTTTTTAACCTCATTCATTACCTCAGGTCCAATTCCGTCTCCAGCAAGAATAAGAAGTCTTTTTTTCATTAATATAACCAAGGAGTTAGATTTTTTTTCTTTTGTTCAAAGGTATTAATTTTGGAATCTTTCTTCAAAGTTAGAGCAATGTCATCATAACCATTTAATAAACATTCTTTTCTAAATGGTTCAATTTCAAAATCAAAAGGCCTGTTATCTCCCTTATGAATCTTCTGATCAACCAAATCTATTTCTATTTCTTTATTGTTCTTTGCCACTTCAGATAATTCCTTAACTTGATTTTCAGGAAGAATGATAGGCAAAATTCCATTCTTAAAACAATTATTATAAAAAATATCAGCAAAACTTTCTGCGATAATACATCGAATGCCAAAGTCTAATAATGCCCAAGGCGCATGCTCTCTTGATGAGCCACAACCAAAGTTTTTTCCTGAAATTAAAATCTTTGCTTTATTATAAGGAGCATTATTTAAAATAAAATTTTTAATTACATTGCCTTTTTCATCATAACGCATTTCATAAAATAAAGCAGAACCAAGACCTGTTCTTTTAATTGTTTTTAAAAATTGTTTTGGAATAATCATGTCCGTATCAATATTTGAGATTTGAAGATCGGCCGCGATACTTTTAAGCTTTGTAAATTTTTCCATTAAATAATCTTTCTAATATCTACAAATTTGCCCTCAATTGCCGCTGCAGCTGCCATGACTGGGCTCACAAGGTGCGTTCTACCACCTCTTCCTTGTCTTCCTTCAAAGTTTCTGTTTGAAGTAGAAGCGCATCTTTCTTTGGGTTTTAACTGATCCGGATTCATTCCAAGACACATTGAGCATCCAGGTTCTCTCCAATCAAATCCTGATTCTTTAAATATTTTATCTAAACCTTCTTTTTCTGCTTGTAATTTTACTAGTCCAGAGCCTGGAACAACGATTGCATCAACGCTTTTATTTACTTTTTTTCCTTTAACTATTTTTGCAACTTCTCTTAAGTCTTCAATTCTTCCATTCGTACAAGAGCCTATAAAAACCTTATCAATTTTTATATCTTGAATGGCAGTATTAGGTTCTAAGCCCATATAATCTAACGATCTTAGTATGGATTTTTTTCTATCTTCATTCTTTTCTAAATTTGGATCAGGAACTTTTCCATTAATAGAGGCTGTATCTTGAGGACTTGTTCCCCATGTAACAGTTGGCTCAATATCTTTTCCTTGTAAATGAAGTTCTCTATCAAATTTTGCATCTTTATCAGTATATAAAGTACTCCAATATTTAACTGCCTTTTCCCAATTCTCACCCTTTGGCGCCAAAGGTCTTCCTTTAATATAATCAAAAGTTTTTTGATCAGGAGCAACAAGTCCAGCTCACCGTCCTCGGCGCCATGGAAGTATCCGAAACCGGCGACATCGCCAACTGGAAAATTCCCGGCAAAATGGTCAAAGGCATGGGCGGCGCCATGGACCTAGTCGCCAGCGCCGAGAACATCATCGATCGCGCTCTGCTCTCAACGATGAAGAAGAGTGCGCTTCTAATCAGCGTGGGTCGGGGAGAAGTAATTAATGAAGAGGATTTAGAGGCAGCGCTCAAAAGTGGTGTGATTGCTGGCGCCGGTCTTGATGTACGAGCCCAAGAACCACCACAAGATAAGCGCTTTACTAATCTTTCGAATGTCGTTCTGGCACC
>JALRAW010000166.1 GCA_023257975.1 Candidatus Fonsibacter sp. | reverse complement strand
AAGTTCCCACTTCCTTGGATGTTTCAAATGGACTTGAAAAAGGACGTTCAGTTCCTTTTTGTCTGGCTACAGCATAAACTTCAGGAGATAATATTTGCATTGTTCTATAAGATCTTTGATTTTAAATTTTTTATTAATAGGCATAATTAATTCTCGAATTTCATCTGTGGGTGCATGCAATGATAGCGCTAAATAAGTTCCAATTTCCTTTGCAGCCAGTGGAATTTTATCTGCAATTCCTGCCGTTGAGACGGTTATTTTCTTAGGCCCATAATTAAGACCATCTTTATCTTTTAATATTTCCACAGCCATTTTAACATTATCATAGTTATAAAAAGGCTCGCCCATACCCATTAAAACAATATTGGTGATTATTTTTTGTTCCTTCCAATCGTCCAATTGTTCTTTTGCAATCATCACTTGGTTTATAATTTCAGAAAAATTTAAATTTTTTACAAGTCTTTGTGTGCCCGTATGACAAAATCTACAGTTTAAAGTGCAGCCAACTTGTGATGAAATACAAAGAGTTCCTCTGGTTTTTTCTGGAATAAAAACGCATTCAACTTTATTGCCATCTAATAATTCAATTAACCATTTTATAGTTCCATCCTTTGACGTTTGTTTGTCTGCAATTTTAGGTTTTTTTAATGTTATTTTGGAAATGAGCTCATTTCTTAGTTCTATGGGTAAAGTTGTTAGGTGATTTAACTCATCTAATCCTTTTTTATAAACAGCCTGCCAAAGCTGCTTTGCTCTCATGGATGTTTTCTTTTCTTCAATTTTTAAATCGGTAGATAAAAACTGTTTTAAAGTTTGAAGGTTGAAATCAAAGAAATTTTTTAAACTCATGGAAGTTAGTTTTACTAGAAATTTACTAAATTACTTTGAAATTTTAGCTTAAAATTTGCTTTATTGTTTTAGTTTCACCAATTTTAAAAAGCACAGCATCTTTTTCTTGATAACCAAAGTTTTTAGCATTCGATATAAATTTAGTAGGCGGCTCGAACGGGTCCTCCAGCGACATTAAAATAGTGCCCCAGTGCATACCTATTACTTTTTTAGCTTTTAAGTTTCTACCAATATCTAAAGCTTCAGCTGGATTTGCATGGGAGTATTTCATAATTTCAACAGGCTCGTAAGCGCCAATGTTAATGAAGGCAATATCAATGGGTCCATATTCTCTTCCTAATTTTTTATAAACTTCACCCGATGCAGTGTCACAGCAGAATAAAATTTTCTTTCTTTGATATTCAATGAGGTAACTTCCCCATAATGTTCTATTACGATCAAACAATTCTCTTTTTGACCAGTGGATCGCAGGAAGATAAGTAATTTTTAAATCATCAATTTGTTTTTCTTGATACCAATCCATTTCATTAACATCTTTAAAACTATAATCTTTATAAAATTTTGAAAGTTTTAAAGGGCATAAAACTTTTGTTTTTTTATGTGGAAAATTTTTTGTCGCCTCAGCATCTAAGTGATCATAATGATTGTGAGTGAGTAATAATAAATCTGTTTTTGGAAGATCTGCTAATTTAAGTGCAGGATCAATATATCGTCTAGGCCCAAGTGCAACAGGTCCTGCGTTTGGTGAAAAGAAAGGATCTGTAATTATAGTTTTACCGCCTAATCGTATTAAAAAAGTAGAATGTCCAATCCAAGTGATAGTGTCTTCGTTTTCTAAAGCGGCTAGACTTGGAAGAACTTTATCTTTTGGAATAACATGATCTTCAGGAACTTTGACTTTAATTGCCATTCTTTCCTTAGTGAATTTAAACCAAGGAAATTCATAATCTTCTCTTTCAATACTTCCCTCAGGATTTCTAAAAGTTCCATCGGGTAGATGATGATAAGGTCTAATATAAGACTCTTCTTTTTTAAATATTGTTTGCGAGTCATCTTTACCGCTTCTATTTGTTACTGGAACGGAAGTACAGCTTGCAAGCAACAATAATAAAAAAGATAAAGATTTATCCTTTGCTACTCTAAAAAAATTTCGTTTGTTATTAAAGGTACTCATGAATTAAATTAGTAAACTAATTTTATGTTATTTTATTGTCAATTATATTAAATAATTATTACCAATGAAATCAATTGTTCCATTCATATCCTCACTTCCAAAAGCTGATATTGATCAATGGCTAAAAGTTTTAAAGAAAAAGCTACCAAAGGAGAAAATTGTTAAATTCTCAAATTTAAAAAAAACAGACTATCACAAAGTAGATGTAGCAATTGTTGCAAACCCAAATCCAACTGAAGTTAAAAAATTAGAAAATTTAAAGTGGATTCAAAGTGTATGGGTAGGCGTTGAAAAATTAGTTGAAAGTTTTAGGGGTGAGAAGGTTAAAATTGTTCGCCTTATCGATCCAGAAATGAACAGGACTATGTCGGAGGCAGTATTATCTTGGGTTTTGTATCTTCATCGTGACATGTATTTTTACAGGGTTCAGCAAAATAAAAAAACTTGGAAAGAAACCGATTATGTAAAACCATCTAATAAAGTTGTCAGTTTTATTGGGTTGGGTGAACTTGGTTCAGCATCTGCTGCAAAATTAATTCAAAATGGTTTTAATGTTTGCGGATGGAGCAGGGGTAAGAAAAATATTAGGAAAGTTAAATCATTTACAGGTGAATTGGGTTTAAAGAAAATGTTAAAGCAAACAGATATTTTAGTTTGTTTAATTCCTTTAACTCAAAAGACTAAATATTTATTAGATTATAAAACACTTTCTTATTTAAAAAAGGGAGCAAGTATTATTAATTTTGCAAGAGGGGCAATTATTAATGAAAAAGATTTAATTAAACATTTAAATTCTGAAAAGATTAAGCATGCAGTTCTTGATGTGTTTGAAAAAGAACCTCTGCCTAAGACAAGTACTTTATGGAAGCATAAAAATGTAACAGTGCTTCCGCATATCTCAGCTCACACTGATATGGACACTTCATCAAGTATTGTTTGCAAGAATATTAAAATGTACCGATTAAAGAATAGAATTCCAAAATCAGTAGATATGATAAGAGGCTACTAATTAAATATGAAGTGCGGGATTATCTAAGCACTTTTCTTTTAGAATACAGGAGATAAATTCAAAAGCTTGATCAATATAATCTGTCATTAAAAATAGATTTAAATCTTCTTTATCAATTACTTTTCGCTCAACAAAATAATCAAAATTAATAGCTTTACTCCAAAATTTTTTACCAACCAAAACAATTGGCATAGGCTGCTGAATTCTACCTGTTTGTTTAAGTGTTAAGATTTCGCTTAACTCATCTAATGTTCCATATCCACCAGGAAACATGATGGTTGCTTTTGCAGGTTGAGTTAGAAAAAATTTTCTCATAAAGAAATAATGAAACTGAAAACTTAATTCAGGAGTTATGTATTTATTATTTTTTTGCTCTTGCGGAAGTCTTATTCCAAGTCCAATACTTTTACCCTTTGCCTCAAGTGCACCTCGATTTGCAGCTTCCATAATTCCAGGTCCACCACCTGTTGCAATTGTAAATCGATAATGTTTTTTTGAAAATTCTTCAGCCCATTTTGTAAATTTATATGACAGCGATCTTGCTTGTTCATAATATTCAGAGTTTTCAATATCAATTTCATTACTACTATAATTTTCTTCTTTTGATTTAAATCTTGCGCTGCCAAAAAAAGTTATAGTGTCCATAATTTTATGAAACTCGAACATCGATTTAACCTTCTCGTACTCTGATAAAATTCTTATGGAACGTCCTTCTGGACTTTGTAAAAATTCGCTATCTTCAAATGCTTTTGGTGGTTTATCCATTTATGATTAAATTTTTCTGATATTCCCTTGCTTTGAATACTTCCTTATTCCATTTGATCTCAACATCATTCATAGAGATAAGCTTATCTTTCTCTATATTCTTTTTAGCAACTGCGCCACCAGAAAGACCTAAAGGTAGAAGGTTTTCTTTAATACTCTTTTCAGCAGTAAATAATCTACCTCGTGCAGCAAATCCACCTTCACCATCTAATACTTCTCCAATTTTAATGTCTTTTTTTGCAACACAAACAACATCAGCATTAAAATAATTTGTCTGTCCTGTAGCACGTTTGTCGATTGCGATCACATACATGGATTGGGCAAGTTCAAGACCGATATAATGATAAGGTCGCCAGATTGCAGAATAGTTTCCAGATTTATCTGTAATCATTCCATATTCTTTGAAACAATTTTTTGAATATTCATTTTGAGCTTTAATGACAATATAAACACCCCATCTCAAATCATTAGGAATATTATTTTTATTTTCATCGATAGATGAAATCACTTCAACTTGGCCTTCAAAATCTAAAACTCCACCTGCAGATTTTGGAATAAGTGTATTTGCAATATCGTAAACGCCAACGGGTGGATAAGTGAGACCAATCAGACGTTTTGTGTTGATATCAAAAATGATCATTTTTGTGGGCCCGATTACCACACACACCATTTTCTATTAACTTCTTATTAGCATTT
>JALRAW010000006.1 GCA_023257975.1 Candidatus Fonsibacter sp. | reverse complement strand
AAATTATAGAACTAGTTAATCCTGATAAAGTCTATGAATTAGGAGGTCCTAAGATTTATACTTTTAAAGAATTAATAGAGACGTTACTTGTGTCATTAAAAAAAAAAAGATTTATAATAGAATTGCCGGACTTTGTAGCAAGATTTCAAGCAAAAATAATGCAATTACTACCGAACCCATTACTTACAGAAGATCAATTAGAAATTTTAAAATCAGATAATATTTGCTCAAATGAATATCCAGGTTTTAAAGAGCTTAGAATTTCAACAAGGACTGTTGAGATAGTGTTGCCTAATTATATTTTTAGTCAGGTTATTCGTTAAATAAATAATAATATAAATACACCAAGAATTACTCTGTAATAAACAAAAATATTTAAGTTAAATTTAGAAATAAAAGTTAAAAAAAATTTTATTGTAAGATAAGAAGAGAGGAAAGAGGCAATAAAAGCTATAATAGCAATATAATTTAAATCAGAATTATTTGTTTTAATTAAATCTAAGATCCCAAGAAAGCACGCACCAGCAGTTGTCGGTATCGATAAAAAGAAAGAAAATTTTGCAGCTTCAAATCTTGAATAACCTAAAAAACGTCCTGCGGTTAATGTAATTCCAGATCTACTTACTCCAGGAATAAGCGAAATAATTTGAAATAGTCCTATTATTAAAGAACCTTTTAAATTAAGATCTTTATATAATATTTTTGAATGATTTATTTTATCGCTAACAAAAAGAATAATTCCAAAAACAATTAAAGTAATTGCAATTATTTTTATTGAAAAATATTCATAATTTATAAGACGAAATTTATGAACAAAATATCCAACAATAATTACAGGTATAGTCGCAGCTACTATATTAAAAATCATCTTTGGTTTTTTTAATAATCCTAAAAGCTCTGAAAAAAAGTAAGTAATAATTGCAAGTAAAGAACCTAGATGAAAAACAAGATTTAGAATTTCATTATGATTATGATAATCTAATAATTGCTCTGCCATAATCAGATGGGCATTAGATGAGATAGGTAAAAACTCTGCTACACCTTGAATAATTCCAAGAATTATTATTTTATTTAACTCATCCATAATTAAAGCTTTAGTCTAGGCAGATAACTTTATAAATTTAATTATTAGTCAAATATTGTTTACAATTTCTAATTGAATATTTATAAAAAAACATTAATTTTACTTATTAATTAATAATTGACGTAAATTGATTCATTATTACTGACCTAATTTATCTTTTAAAAACATAGCTTTTATGTGAATAATATAAAAAACACTTAATTTTAGGGATTTTAATCGATGTCAGAAAAAATGCTTAAATTTGTTAGCACAAAAGGGCAAACACCAGAAAAATTAAGCTCTTCTGAGAGAGTTAAGAATTTTTCTGAAATTTATAAAAATTATATTGCTCCAAAAGCAGAGGAACAATCTAGCAGATGTTCGCAGTGCGGTGTTCCTTATTGTCAAATTCACTGTCCGCTTTCAAATAATATTCCTGATTGGTTGAAATTAACAGCTGAAGGTAGATTAGAAGAGGCTTATGAAATTTCTTCTGCGACTAACAATATGCCAGAGGTTTGTGGAAGAATATGTCCCCAAGATAGGCTTTGTGAAGGAAATTGCGTAATCGAAAGAGCGGGACATGGTACAGTTACCATCGGCTCAATAGAAAAATTTATTACTGATACAGCCTTTGAAGAGGGTTGGGTAAAACCAATTAAAATTAAAAAAAACTTAACACAAAGTGTAGGTATTATAGGAGCAGGTCCAGCTGGTCTTGCCGCAGCAGAGCAGCTTAGAAAAATTGGATATGAAATAACAGTTTATGACAAATACGATAGACCGGGCGGATTATTAATTTACGGAATTCCAAATTTTAAATTAGAAAAAAATATTGTTGAAAGAAGGACAAAACTTTTAAAAGATGGTGGAATAAAATTTGAATTAAATTTTATAGTAGGAAAAAATGCAACTTTATCTGAGCTTAAAAAAAAACATGATGCAATATTGATTGCAACAGGAGTATACAAAGCCAGAGAGGTAGAAATCCCAGGATCAAATCTTAAAAATATTTATCCCGCGATGGAATTTTTAACAGCTTCAAACAAAAAAGGTTTAGGAGATAAAGTTAAAATGTTTGACGAAGGATATTTAAATGCTGAAGGAAAAGATATTGTAGTAATAGGAGGGGGCGATACAGCAATGGATTGCGTTAGAACTTCGATAAGACAAAATGCTAAATCAGTTAAATGTTTATATAGAAGGGATAAAAAAAATATGCCGGGCTCAGCAAGAGAAGTGGTTAATGCTGAAGAGGAGGGAGTAGATTTTCAATGGCTTACAAATCCAAAAGAATTTATTGGAAAAAATGGACAAGTAACAGAAGTTCTTCTTAATAAAATGAAACTAGGAGAAGCTGATGCAACTGGAAGGCAAAAACCCGAAATCATTTATGGCTCTGAAATTAAAATTAAAGCAGATATGGTGATTAAAGCTTTAGGATTTGATCCTGAAGATATTCCAAGTTTATTTTCAGAACCGAAACTGGATGTATCCAAATGGGGAACTATTAAAATAGATCTTAAAACAATGCAGACAAACTTAGATGGAGTTTTTGCAGCTGGAGATATTGTTAGAGGAGCTTCTTTAGTTGTGTGGGCAATTAAAGATGGAAGAGATGCCGCGGAAGCTATGGATGTTTATTTAAAAAATAAAATTTCTAAATCATCAAAAAAAACAATGGTTGCTTAATCATTTATGAAAATTCTAAATAAAAATTTGCAAAAACTTATTAAAGCAGGAGTTTACAATAAAGAGGATGAACACGACGCTTGCGGGGTTGGTTTTGTTGCTTCTATTGATGGAAAACCAAGAAGAGAAGTAGTTGAGAATGGGATTGAGGCTCTCAAAGCGGTTTGGCATAGAGGCGCAGTAGATAAGGATGGGAAAACAGGAGATGGAGCAGGAATTCATATTGAGTTATCAAAAGATTTTTTTGAAGAACAAATAAAAATTACAGGTCATCATACTCACAAAAACGATCAACTATGTGTTGGTATGATTTTTTTACCTAGAAACGATTATGGAGCACAAGAAGCTTGCAGAACTATTGTTGAACATGAACTATTATCTAATAATTTTTATATTTTTGGATGGAGACATGTTCCTGCAAAAGCAAAAGTTCTTGGAATTAAAGCTAATGATACAAGACCAGAAATTGAACAAATATTATTCTCTCCAATAGAAAAAACAGGGTCTGAAGAATTAGAGAAAAATATTTATATTGTAAGAAAAAAAATTGAGAAAAAAATTACTCAATCACAATTAAAAGATTTTTATATTTCATCAATTAGTTCAAGATCAATAATTTATAAAGGAATGTTTCTTGCCGAACATTTGTCAGATTTTTATCCAGATCTATTAGATAAAAGATTTATTTCTAGATTTTCTATTTTTCATCAAAGATATTCAACTAACACCTTTCCAAGTTGGGAACTTGCACAACCTTTCAGAATTTTAGCTCATAATGGTGAGATTAATACTTTAAAAGGAAATGTGAATTGGATGAAAACTCATGAGCAAGGACTTGAGTCTACTTTATTCCCAAATATTGATGACTTAAAACCAATCTTGAAATCTGGAAGTTCCGATACAGCCTGCCTTGATGCTGTTTTTGAATTGTTAACAAGATCAGGAAGATTACTACCCCTTGTTAAGATGATGTTGATGCCAGAAGCATGGTCTAAGAGAAGTAAAATTATTCCTCAAGCATACAGAGACATGTATAATTATTTAAATTCTGTGATTGAGCCTTGGGATGGGCCAGCAGCTATTGCTGCAACAGATGGCAATTGGATTTTAGCTGCAACAGATAGAAATGGTTTAAGACCATTAAGATATACAATTACAAAAGATAAAATCTTGTTTGCAGGATCAGAAACTGGAATGGTTCCAGTACAAGAGGAAAATGTCATTTATAGAGGCAGAGTAGGACCTGGACAAATGATAGCTGTTAATCTCGATGAAGGTGTTTATTATAATGATAAAAAAATTAAAGATTTTTTGTCTAAAAATCCTATTTATAAAAAATTTAGTCAAAATTTAATTGAGATCAGCAAAAAATTTAACAATTTAGAAGAATTTAATTCTTTTGATGGAGATAAATTAAGACAAAAACAATACGCTGCTGGTATTTCAATTGAAGATTTAGAAATGATCTTACATCCAATGGTAGAAGATCAAAAAGAAGCTGTTGGTTCAATGGGTGATGATACTCCAGCAGCTGTTTTGTCAGATATTTACAGGCCTTTATCACACTTTTTTAGACAAAATTTTAGCCAAGTTACAAATCCACCAATCGACTCTTTAAGAGAAAACAGAGTGATGTCTTTAAATACTAGAATTGGAAATTTACAAAATATTTTAGGAGAAGATTTATTTAATAAAAAAAGTTATTTATTAGAAAGTCCAATATTATCTAACGCTCAATTTAAAAAATTATTTGAAGTTTTAAATGAAGAATACAAAGAAATAGATTGCACCTTTGATTCTCAAGATCCAAAAGTTAACTTAAAAAAAGAATTAAAAAGAATTCAAGCTGAAGCAGAAATAGCAGTTAGAGAAGGAGCTAAGCATATTATTTTAACTGATGAAAAAATTTCAGCAACAAAAATTGGAATTCCAATTATTCTTGCAACAGGCGCGGTGCAAACTCATTTAGTGAATCAGGGACTTAGAAAATTTATTTCTTTAAATATTAAATCTGCAGAATGTCTGGATGTTCATTATTTTGCAGTCTTAATTGGTGTTGGTGCTACAACAATAAATCCATATTTGGCTTTTGATTGTATTTATCAAAGATATAAAAAAAATATTTTTGGAAAATTAAGTTTTACTGAATGTGTTAAAAATTACATCAAGGCAGTTAATGATGGACTTTTAAAAGTAATGTCTAAACTTGGTATTTCTGTAATTAGTTCTTATAGAGGTGGTTTAAATTTTAGCGGTCTAGGATTAAGCAGAGCTTTAGTTGCTGAATATTTTCCAGGAATGTATTCAAAAATTTCTGGAATTGGAGTTTCAGGAATTGAAAAAATGATTAGAACCCAACATCAAAAAGCATTTAGAGGTAACGTTATTAGTTTGCCAATTGGAGGATTTTATAAATTTAGAAAAGGTGGAGAACAACATTCTAATCAGGCAATGACTATGCATATGTTACAAACTGCAGTTTCAACAGATTCTTATGATTTATATAAGAAATATTCAAAAATTATTAATGAGCAGCATCCTCTAAATCTAAGAGATCTTCTAGATTTTAATTTAATTAAAAAACCAATTTTACTTGAAGAAGTTGAGTCTATTACAAATATTAGAAAAAGATTTGGAAGCGGTAGCATGTCTTTAGGAGCTCTTTCTAAAGAAGCTCATGAAACCTTAGCTATTGCCATGAATAGAATTGGTGGAGCATCATGTAGTGGAGAAGGAGGAGAAGATGCTAAAAGAGCAATTCCAAAAGAAAATGGTGATAATGCAAATTCAAGAGTGAAACAGATTGCTTCGGCCAGATTTGGTGTAACAGCGGAATATTTAAATAATTGTGATGAGATAGAAATCAAAATATCCCAAGGAGCAAAACCTGGAGAAGGTGGACAATTACCTGGGTTTAAAGTGACAGCTGAAATTGCAACATTGAGACATTCTACACCGGGTGTTACTTTAATATCTCCACCACCTCATCATGATATTTATTCAATCGAAGATTTATCCCAACTAATTTATGATTTAAAACAAATAAATCCTAAAGCAAAAATTGGAGTAAAATTAGTTTCTTCAACAGGAATAGGAACTATTGCTGCAGGGGTTGCAAAGGCAAAAGCAGATGTAATTTTAATTAGCGGACACTCAGGCGGAACTGGAGCTTCTCCATTAACAAGTGTGAAGTATGCAGGACTTCCTTGGGAAATTGGCTTAACGGAGGCTAATCAAATTTTAACATTAAATGGTTTAAGACATGAGGTTATTCTAAGAACTGATGGAGGAATTAAAACAGGTAGAGATGTTGTTATGGCTGCTATGATGGGAGCAGATGATTTTGGAATAGCCACAACTTCATTAATAGCTATGGGATGTATAATGGTTAGACAATGTCATTCTAATACATGCCCTGTTGGAATTTGTACACAAGATGAAGAACTTAGAAAAAAGTTCACAGGTACACCAGAAAAAGTTGTTAATCTATTTTCATTTATAGCTGAAGAAGTAAGAGAAATTTTAGCAAGTCTTGGTTTTAAATCTTTAAATGAAATTGTTGGAAGAACAGATTTGTTAAAACAAGTGAGTAGAGGATCCGCAAATTTAGATGATTTAGATTTAAACCCTCTTTTAGTCCAGGCCGATCCAGGAGAGTATCCTAGGTATTGTTTAAAAAGAGAAAGAAAAGAAGTTCCTGACAGCTTAGATAAACAAATTATAAAAGACTCACTTTCTTTAATTGAAAAAGGACAAAAATTTCAATTAAGTTATGCGGTAAAAAATACTCATCGATCTGTTGGAACAAGATTAAGTTCTGTAATTACAACTCAATTTAAAAATAAAAAATTAACTGAAGATCATATTTTAATTAAATTAAGAGGCTCGGCTGGACAATCTTTGGGAGCATTTGGAATTTCAGGAATTAAATTAGAAGTAACTGGGGATGCAAATGATTATGTTGGTAAAGGATTGTCTGGAGCAAAAATAATTGTAAAACCCGTTTCGAATAGCGAAATACAAACTTCTAAAAATACAATTATTGGAAATACTGTTTTATATGGAGCAACTTCAGGACTATTGCTTGCAGCAGGGCAAGCCGGAGAAAGATTTGCAGTTAGAAATTCTGGAGCTACAGCAGTTATTGAGGGATGCGGAACAAACGGTTGTGAATATATGACGGGTGGTACAGTTGTTATATTAGGAGAAGTAGGAGATAATTTTGCAGCAGGAATGACAGGTGGAATGGCATTTGTCTATGACCCAGAAAATAGCTTTGAGAATTATGTAAATCCATCCTCAGTTATTTGGCAAAGAATCGAAACGGACTATTGGAATGATGTTCTTTTAAATTTAGTAAAATTACATGAAAAAGAAACTCAATCAGTTTATGCAAAAAAAATTATTCAACAATGGAGTAATGAAAAGAGTAATTTTTATCAAGTTTGCCCTAAAGAAATGTTAGATAAGTTAAGACAACCATTGTCGAATAAGACAGTTCATGGAAAAGCAGTCTAAATCAATTAGTTTAGTTTGTTTTGGCTTTGGTTTAACGGCTAGATATTTTGTAAAAGAATTATTAAAAAATAAATATAAAATTAATTTAATTACAACTTCTAGATCTAAAAGTTCTAATAAAAAATTTTTAACCGTTAATTATAAAAATTTTTATTTTGATAACAATAAATTCGATAAAAAAATTACAAAATATATTTTAAACGCAAGTCATATATTAGTTTCAATACCACCAAGAGATAGGAAAGATTATGTTATAGAAAAATTTTATAATGAAATTTGTTTAAATAAAAAAATTAAATGGCTAGGATATCTTTCATCAACAAGTGTTTATGGGAATCATAACGGAAATTGGGTTAATGAAAAAAGCAAATTGTTAAGCAATAATGATCCAGGTATAAATAGAATTATAGCTGAGAATGAGTGGTTAAAATTAAATCGATATCACTTTGTTCCAACAAGAATATTTAGATTGTCAGGAATTTATTCTCCAGAAAGAAATATATTTTTACGATTAGTAAATGGGCAAGTTTCTTACGTAAAAAAAAATAATCATTTTTTTTCAAGAATTCATGTTGCTGACATAGCTCAAGTTTTATTCAAATCTTTAATTTATTCAAAACCTGGAGAAATTTATAATGTATCAGATAATAAGCCATGTTCTTATGATCAAACTATATCTTATGCCTCTAGTTTAATGGGAATTCAAACTCCTCCCCCAGTTTCCTTTGAAGTTTTAAATGAAGGTGAAATGAAAAATTTTTATAAAGACTCAAAAAAAGTAAGTAATAAAAAAATTAAAAAAGATTTAAAAGTAAAATTATATTTTCCAACTTATAAAGAAGGTTTCAAAAGTATTTTAAATAATATTTTTGATTGCTAAATCTAGTTTTTTTAAATCTTGAGGTCTTGATAAAGAATGATCACCATCATTAATAATTGTTAAATTCAATTTTTTGGTTATTAACGTTTTTATTAATTTTATTGAATAAAGCCAAGAAACAGAAGAATCATCAGCACCGTGTAAAAGTTCAACTGGAAAATTACATTTAATTTTTTTATTAAGAACTAAGTTTTTCTTACCATCAAATATAAATTTTTTAGTTATAGGATAAAAATTATTATGACTGCTTTTTAATTTATAGATTTTGCCGTTTTTTATTTTATTCTTCTCAAAGATATTTAAATTTTTCCATATTAATTCTTCCGTAAAGTCAGGAGCAGAAGCAATACCAATAAAACCTTTAATTTTTTTATGAAAATATTTAATTAATATTGTTCCAATCCAAGCACCCATACTTGAACCAATAAGAATTATTTTATTTTTTTTGATTATTTTTTTTATAATTAATCTTGAATCCTCTACCCAATTTTTAATACTAAAATCTATAAATTGACCTGAAGATTTTCCATGACCACTATATTCAAATAATAATAAGTTTATTTTATTTTTATTAACAAAATTCTTTAAGTGTTTAGCTTTTTTACTTTTAATATCTGACATTAATCCGTGAAGAAAAATAATTGTAGTTTGACTTTTATTATTAATAAATTTGTAATGAATTTTTTGATTATTATTTGTTAAAAAAAAATTTTGCTTTGGATTATTCATTTTTAAAAGTATAGCATATAAATTCAATGTATAAAAAAATTCGCTTGTTACAAGTTATTCCAAGATTAGATGTAGGTGGTGCAGAAACAGGTTGTAAAGATATTGCAAAATTTGTAGCCAATCAATCCTACTTTTCTGCAATTTTATGCTCTGGCGGTGAACAAATTAAAAAAATTGATCAATCAAAAGTTAAAATTTTTAGATTTCCTGTTCAAAGTAAAAATCCTTTTATAATTTTTTTTAATATATTTATAATTTTATTTATTATTCTTTTTTATAGAATTAACATCATTCATGTTAGAAGTCGCGCGCCAGCTTGGTCATGTTATTTTGCAAGTAAGATATTGAGAATTTCTTTGGTCTCTACTTTTCACGGCACTTATAATTTTAGTAATTCTTTAAAAAAATTTT
>JALRAW010000175.1 GCA_023257975.1 Candidatus Fonsibacter sp. | reverse complement strand
AACGAAAGATTAAGTTTCTTAATAAATGTTGGACTTGATTATTTGAACTTATCAAGATCATCTGGAACTTTATCAGGCGGAGAGTCGCAAAGAATAAGATTGGCATCACAAATTGGCTCAGGACTTACTGGTGTTTTATATGTTTTGGACGAGCCCTCCATAGGACTGCATCAAAAAGATAACATTAAATTATTAAATGCTCTTAAAAGATTAAGAGATCTAGGAAATACAGTAATAGTTGTTGAGCATGATGAAGAGGCAATGCTTAATTCTGATTATATAATTGATCTTGGTCCAGGAGCTGGAACAGAAGGAGGAAAAATTATTGCTATGGGATCACCTTCAGAAATTAAAGAAAATGAGCATAGCATTACTGGACAATATTTATCTGGAAAAAAATATATTTCTATTCCTCAGATAAGAAGAAAAGCAAAAGATGGAAGATATTTAAGTTTAAGTGGAGCAACTGGAAATAATTTGCAAAATGTTTCAACCAAGATACCACTTGGCACTTTTACAACGGTAACAGGCGTTTCTGGTAGCGGAAAATCTACCTTTGTCCTTCACACACTCTATCGAGCATTAAATTTAATGATTAATAAAACTATAACTAAAAATATGCCAAAACCTTTTAAAGGTATTCAGGGCTATGAATATTTGGATAAAATAATTGATATTGACCAATCTCCAATTGGCAGAACTCCAAGGTCAAATCCCGCAACCTACTCTGGAGCTTTTACAGTAATAAGAGAATGGTTCGTTAATTTACCTGATTCAAAAGCAAGAGGTTATAAACCAGGAAGATTTTCTTTTAACGTAAAGGGAGGAAGATGTGAAGCTTGTGAGGGGGATGGAGTTATAACTTATGAAATGCATTTTTTACCAGATGTTTATGTTCAATGCGATGTGTGCAAAGGGAATAGATATAATAGGGAAACTCTTGAAATAAGATTTAAGGACAAAAATATTGCCGATGTCTTAAATATGACTGTTGATGAAGGCGTCATGTTTTTTGAAAATATTTCATCAATAAGAGATAAGCTTTTAACGCTTCAAAAAGTTGGACTTGGTTATATAAAAATTGGTCAACAAGCTACCACCCTATCAGGTGGAGAGGCTCAAAGAATAAAGCTTGCAAAAGAATTATCAAAAAGAGCAACCGGAAGGACTATTTATATTCTTGATGAGCCAACCACAGGTTTACATGTTCATGATGTAAAAAAATTATTAGAGGTTCTTCATACATTCGTAAATAAAGGAAATACAGTTATTGTAATTGAGCATAATTTAGATGTGATAAAAACTGCTGATTGGATTATTGATATGGGTCCTGAAGGAGGCGTAAAAGGTGGTAAAATTATTGCTGAAGGCAGTCCAGAAGACGTTTCGCTTATAAAAGGCAGTTATACAGGTGAATTTTTAAAGAAAATTCTATCTAAAAATATTTCAAAAAAAATTGCATAAAAAAATATTTTCTATGTTAATATCGGTTCATGGGAATCAGTAATATTCTTCAATCATTACCAAAGACAATAATTAGCTCTGTTATTGCTACATTAATTTTCTTTGGAGTTTTATTTTATATTAACGATGGTTGGGCTAATGATAGATATTTTTGGAGTGCTATATTTAGATACATGCACGTTGTGTCCGGAATTATGTGGATAGGACTGTTGTGGTATTTTAATTTTGTACAAATACCTAGTATGCCAAAAATTCCTGACGAACAAAAACCTGCTATTGGTAAAGTAATAGCTCCTACAGCTTTATTTTGGTTTCGTTGGGCTGCACTTTCAACAATTATTACAGGATTAATCACCGCATATTTAAATGGTTATGTTCACGAAGCGTTAGCATTCAAAGGAAATCCTAAAAATATTACAATAGGAATTGGAATGTGGCTTGGAATAATTATGGCTTTTAACGTTTGGTTTATAATTTGGCCAAATCAAAAAAGAGCTTTAGGAATTGTTGAATGTGATCCTGAAACAAAATCTAAATCAGCAAGAATGGCGATGCTAATATCTAGAACGAACACTTTCTTGTCTATTCCAATGCTTTTGACAATGGTCATTGCTCAAAATCTTTATTAAGGCGTATTATCAATTTTTACAGACCAATCTCTTTTAACTTTAAAAAACATTACTATTGGCGATGCTATATAAATTGAAGAATAAGTTCCTATTATAATTCCAAAAGTTATTGCGAAAGCAAATCCTCTTAGAACCTCCCCTCCAAAAATTAAAACAGCAATGATAGATAAAAGCGTTGTACCGGAAGTTTTTAATGTACGAGAAAGAGTATTATTTAAAGATTCATTTACTAAGATTGATAATTCGGAACTACTATCTTTTTTTAAATTTTCTCTAATACGATCATAAATAATAACAGTATCGTTAATTGAATAACCAATAATAGTTAATAATGCCGCTACAATTGTAAGATCAAATTGTAATCCTAAAAGAGAAAATACCCCAACGGTAATAATAGTGTCATGAAAGAGAGCAACTATACCACCAAAACTAAACTGCCACTCAAAGCGAAACCATAAATATAAAAACATTGCAACAAAGCATAATAAAACTGAATAAATAGCGGATTTAATCAATTCAGAACCTACTTTAGGACCTACTGTCTCAACTTTTCTAATTATAATTTTTTCTTTTAAATCTTTTTCAATAAAATTTTTTATATCATTTGGTGAAACACTATTGTCAGTGGAAATTAAAAAATCATTGACTGTTCCAAATTCTTTTACAGAATAGTTGTTAATTTTAAATTTTGATAAAGAATTTCTAATTTTTTCTATTTCAATTTTTTTTTCTAGTCGAATTTCGATCGTCGTTCCTCCTTTAAAATCAACTCCAAAATCTAGTCCTTTTGTAAATACTAGGATAATTGAGGCTAAAACTAAAAAAGTTGAAAAAAATAAAAAAAAATTTTTATATTTTAAAAAATTAAAATTTGTCATTTTAAATACTTATAATTTTATCTTTATTAACCATTAGATATTTTGAAACCATTAATCTGCTGATTGTAAAAGCTGTAAAAAATGAAGTTATTAATCCAACACATAAAGTGATTGCAAAACCTTTAACGGGACCACTACCTAAATAAAATAAAATAATACCGGCAATTAATGTTGTTAAATTTGAATCAATAATAGTTAATAATGATTTTCTATAAGCAATATCAAATGCAATAATATTTGATTTTTCAATCTTCAATTCTTCTCTGGCTCTTTCATAAATTATTACATTTGTATCAATAGCCATACCAACTGTTAGGACAATTCCAGCTATTCCAGGTAAAGTTAGAGTTGATCCAAATAAAGACAAAACTGAAATTAAAATGACAATATTAAGTAGAAGGGAAATATTTGCAAATAATCCAAATAATTTATATGCGTATACAATATATACAAAGACCAACATGAACCCTGCAATGAAAGATATAATCCCATATCGAATAGAGTCTTTGCCTAAATCGGCACCGACTGTTCTTTCTTCAATAATTTTCATTGGCGCTGGTAAAGCTCCAGCTCTTAATAAAATAGCTAACTGATTGGCTTCCTCAACTGTAAATCCCCCAGATATTTGACCACTACCGGTAAGTATAGGCTCTCTAATAACAGGAGAGCTTATAATTTCATTATCTAAAATAATTGCAAGAGGCCTACCCACATTATCTTTTGTAGCGTTTGCAAATTTTTTAGCTCCTACACTATCAAATTTAAAACTAACAATTGATTGATTTGTTTGTCTGTCAAAGCCAGGTTGAGCATCAGTTAAATTTTCACCTGATACAATCAATTTTTTCTCAACTTCTATGAATGAATTATCAGACTTATTTTTGATTTTTTCAAATCCAAGATTATCTCCGGAAGTATTAGAAGTTTTTAAAAATTTAAAATTTAATTGAGCTGTTTTTCCAAGAATATTTTTAAAAGTAGATGGATCTGCCAATCCTGGTAACTCTACAAGAATTCTACTCTCTCCTTTTTGTTGAATAGCTGGTTCTTTAGTACCGAGTTGATCTACTCTTTTTCTTACTATTTCTACAGATTGATTAATGGCATCTTTTTTAAGATGCTTAATATATTCATCGGTAAATTGTAAAATAAATATATCTTTTTCAATTCTATAAAAAAAATCCTTACTAGTATTTTCAATATTCTTTTTAACTCTAAAAAAAGTTCCTTTATTACTTGAATCATTAATAACATTAATAACGTTATCTTTTTGCGTTGGATCTTTAAGCTCAAAAGTTATTTTGTTATCTAAAATATTTAAATTTTTGAAATTTATTTTTTTTTCAATAAAATTTTTTTTTAAATCTGAAGATTTCTCATCTAATTTTTTAACGATTAAAGGATTGATATCAATTTCTAGAAGTAAATATGAACCCCCTTGAAGATCTAAACCTAAATTTATTTTTTTATCTAAAAATAAATTAGTTTTATTTAAAAAATTAAAGTTTCCTAAAAAAATATATAAAAAAAATATAATTGAAGATATTATAAATCCAATTTTTAATCTGGAAAAATTTAACACTACTAATTTAATTAGTTTCTGATTTAGATAAAACTTGTGCGATTGTTGATCTTATAATTTTAACATTAATATTTTCAGCAATTTCTAATTCGGCTTTTTCTTCATCTATAATTCTTGAAATTTTTCCTATAATTCCACCTGCAGTAACAACGGTATCGCCTCTTGTTAATTTTGAAATCATTAACTTATGTTCAGCAACTCGTTTTTGCTGTGGTCTAATTAATAAGAAATAAAAGATAACAAATATTAATATTAACGGTATAAATTGAGCGAAACCTGATGCTGACATAATGTGCTTGAATATACTAGATGATGTTTAAATACAATAATTTTATTAATTTTTTATTTTATATTAATTAGATCTTTTTTACTCCTCCCATGTAATTATGTAAAACAGCAGGTACATTAATTGAGCCATCCTCATTTTGATTATTTTCAATTATTGCAATTAATGTTCTACCTATAGCAAGGCCAGAACCATTTAGTGTTGCAACATAATCAATTTTTTTTTCCAAATCTTTAAAACGTGCCATCATTCTATTTGCCTGAAATTGACCACAAGAAGAACAGCTAGATATTTCTCTATAATTATTTTGAGATGGTATCCATGCTTCTAGATCATAAGTTTTTTCTGCACTAAACCCCATGTCTCCAGATGAAAGTAGAATAACTCTATAAGGTATCTCTAATTTTTTTAGTATAGTTTCTGCACAATTAGTAAGTCTTTCAAGTTCATTATTCTTGTCTTCTGGTTTTACAATACTTACCAATTCGACTTTATAGAACTGATGTTGCCTCATCATTCCTTTTGTATCTTTGCCAGCAGCTCCCGCTTCTGCTCTAAAACAAGGCGTTGCAGCAACATATCTAAGAGGCAAATCTTCATAATTTAATATCTTATCTCTAACAATATTTGTAAGAGAAACTTCAGCTGTAGGTATTAACCATGAACCAGTATTTAATGAGAATTGTTCTTTAGAAAATTTAGGCAATTGTCCAGTTCCAAACATTGATTCTTCATTAACGATGATTGGGACATTCACCTCTAAATATTCAAATTCTTGAACATGAGTATCAATCATGAAATTAATCAAAGCCCTTTCTAATTTTGCGATATTACCTTTTGTAATTACATATCTAGCCCCCGAGATCTTGGTTGCAGTATCAAAATCAATTAGATCTCTAAATACTCCAATCTCATCATGTGATTTAATTTTAAAATTATATTTTTTAATTTCTCCATATTTTTTTATTTCCTTATTGCTTTTACTATCCTGTCCTATCGGAACATCATCTAAATGAATATTTGGTAAATTATGAAGAATATTATTTATTTTATTTTTTTGCTCATAAAGATTTTTTTCATAATTCTCTATTTCGTTCTTAATATTCAAAACACTTTTAGACAAAGATATAAATTTTTCACTTTTTTTATCTTTAGCAAGAGATAATTCTTTGGATATTTTGTTTCTCTCTTCTTGCAATTTTTGTTGTTTATCTAAAATTTGTCTTATGGAAGAGTCTAAACTAATGATCTCATCAACTAATTGATCTGAATTTTTAATAAATCTTTCTTTATATTTTTTTTTATATAGAGATGGGTTTTCTCTGATATTTTTAAGATTTATCATTTTTTGTTTTTTCCAAATATTTAATAATTAAAATAGATATTTCATACAAAAGCATTAATGGAATAGCTAATCCTATCTGACTAATCGGATCTGGAGGAGTAATAATTGCAGCAACAATAAATATAATAACAATAATATATCTTCTTCTTTCAGATAAATATTTAGAATCAATAAAACCAATAGTTGCTAATAAAATTAATAAAACTGGTAATTCAAAACTTAGTCCAAACGCAATCATAAAAACCATTATCAGTGATAAATATTCACTTACTCTAGCTTCAAGTTGAATTGGCATGCTTGTTTGAGTACTTAATGTTTCAAAAGATAAAAAAAATTTAATAGCTAAAGGCATTATAAAATAATACGCTAACAAGGCTCCCGTTATAAAAAGTACTGGCGTTGCTATTATAAAAGGTAAAATTACTTTTTTTTCATTATGATATAATCCAGGAGCTATAAATTTCCATATTTGAATTAAAAAAATAGGAAATGAAAAAAAAAGAGCTGAAAAAAATGACAATTTTAAATATGTAATAAAAGTCTCTTGTAACGCTGTAAAAATTAATCTTTTAGTTCCAACCTGATCGCTACCTAGTGCTTTAACGTAAGGCTGTAATAAAAAATCATAGATTTTATCAGCATTCATGTAAGAAACTATAAAAGCTAATACAAAAAAAATTAGACTTTTTATTATTCGAGATCTTAATTCTAAAAGATGCTCTGTAATGCTTGAATAATTTTTTTCATCATGATTGTCACTCATAATAAAATTTATGATTTTTCAGATTTTTTTTTATTCTCATCTTCAGGATTAATATCAATTATTTTTTTTATATCTTTTTCTTGCTCTTGAACAATATCATCAATTCCTTTTTGAAAAGAATTTACATAATTCTTTATTCCGTTTTTTATTTGAATAAATTTTCTAATGACTACAGGGAGATCTTTGGGTCCAATAACTATAATTGCAACTAGAATGATAACTAAAATTTCTGACCACCCAATTTGTGGCATAAATTATTTTAGTGATTTGGCTTTGAATTTTGATCTTTGTCTTTAGGGTTTTTATTGTCTGAAGATTGGTCATCGGACATACCCTTTTTAAAACTTTTAATCCCTTTAGCAACATCACCCATTAAATCGGATATTTTTCCTCGACCAAATAAAAGGACAACTACAATTACAACAATGATTATATGCCAAAAACTAAGACCCATAAAAATTTTATATATTAAATAATATTGTTTTACAAATAATTAATTATCTTTTTGATTTAAAGTTCCTGAAAGCATGTCATCAATATTGGTAAAAATGTCTTCTTTAGATTGTTTTTCTAAATCATCTTTGGCGAACTTATTAGTTCCAAAAATTGATCTATCCAAACGACTATCTATTAAACCTGCAGAAGCTAACTCTTCTGAGTTTGGTAAATCTGATAAAGATTTTAAATTAAAATGACTTAAAAAAACATCTGTTGTTACGTACAATAAAGGTTTGCCTGGTATTTCTTTTCTGCCTTGCGGTTTTACCCAACCAAGCTCAAATAATATTTCTAAAGTTCCAGTGCTAAATGAAACTCCTCTAATCTCCTCAATTTCAGAACGCGTTACGGGTTGATGATACGCAATGATTGCTAAAGTCTCTATTGTCGCTTTTGATAACTTTCTTTGTTGAATAACTTCGCTAGAAATTTTAGTAGATAAATTCTCAGCAGTTCTGAAAGACCATTTGTCTGAAATTTCATAAAGATTTATGCCTCTCTCGCTAAATTCAGATTGTAATTCTTTTAAAATTTTTAAGACATCCACATTTAATTCAATTTTAGATTTTATTGTTTCTATGTCCAGTGGTTCATCAGCAGCAAATAAAATTGCTTCGACTAATCTTTTCGCATCTTTATTTTTATTTAACATTACTATCTAGATTTTATTAATATCTTATCAAAAATTTTTTTTTGCATAATTGATAACTTTCCTTCTCTAACCAATTCTAAACTTCCAGCAAATGTTCCTGCTAATCCTGATTTTTTTAAATTTCTTGAACCCGAAAATGACCCTGGAACAAGATCCTTAATATCCCTCCACTCTGTTAAATCTTTAAGTAAACTTGTAATTTTTTTTATAGCCTCTTCCATTGTGTAAACTGGCAACTTAGAAATGTTCATAATAGAAAAGTTTTGCTTTCTTTTAATTTCTGCATAAGCCTTAATAAGTTCATAAAGAGAAACAGCATACTTAGAAGTAGAAAGTTTTTTAATACCTTCACGAATACCTTTTATAAAAATATCTCGACCTAATTGCTTCTGGGAAACAAGTTTGTCAGAAAGGAATCTAATTGCTTCTAATTTTCTTAATTGTAATTTTAGTTTTTCGGCCATTTGAACAGCTGAAAAATCATCTTCAAAATCATCAGGCAATAACAATCTTGATTTTAAATAGGCAAGCCATGTTGCCATTACTAAAAAGTCCGCTGCTAATTCTAGATTTTTTTTAATACTGTTTATAAATTTTAAATACTCATCAGCTAATTGAACAATAGAAATTTTCATAAGATCAACTTTTTGGGATTTAGCCAAATCCAAAAGTAGCTCTAATGGCCCTTCATAATTATCTATGTTAAGATTGAATTTATCTTCCCTATGATCCGCCTGCTCAACTGAAAGAGGTTTTAATTTAACAATGCTATCCATTTAATTTATTTAACTGATTCTTTAGTTAAATTTATTAAAATTTGCTTTAATTTTTTGAGTTATTCTATAGGTAAAATTATCAATTTCTGGCACGACTAAAGATAATTTCTTCATTTCATCTATCTTACCGCTACAATGTAATAATAAATTACAACCAGCCTTTAGACTTAATTTAGCATTTTTAACAATTCCACCAGATAATGCTTTCATACAGATATCATCTGACATTAATATTCCTCTAAATTTTATATAATTTCTAATTATTTCATTAATAATTTTTTTTGATTGTGTAGCACATTTATCTGGATCTAATTTTTCATACAAAATATCAATAAGAGTTTGAAAATCATTAAAAAAGGGATATGGCAATATGATTGTATTTTGAGTAATGGATAAAAATTTAACTCAGTTATTTTTGTACCATGATGTAAATAAAACAAAAAACATGTATCATACC
>JALRAW010000153.1 GCA_023257975.1 Candidatus Fonsibacter sp. | reverse complement strand
GACCTTCTTTAACGAGTGTATGAGCGCTTCCTAATAAAAATAATGCGGCATACCAATATCTTACTAAGTCGCCCATGAAAGTTTGTTCATAAGAATAAACAAACCTAGAAATTACAATCAAACCTTCGGCAACTACTACTAAAGTTGCAAGCCAAACAAATCCAATTTTTTTGTTATAGAATGCAATAATAAAACTTAAAATAGCAAGAGGAGCATGAATAAATGTAATTCTATTTTGAGGACTAGATAAAAATAAGTGGATTTTTTGATTGATGTAAGTGTGAATAATTTTTTCGGAAACAAAAAAAGAAATAATAAAATCAACAATACCAACAATTAATGCAGTCCAAAATACTCCATGAATTATATAAGAAGATATTGCGGATAAAGTTTCAGAGTCTTGTTGAAGGGATCTTTTTTTAAAAATATAAACAATTATAAATGGTAGAATAATTGCAAATATATAAATAAATATTTGAGTATAAAATAGATATAAATTCTTTTCAGTAACCGTAGTTGTTTTAAAAAAAATTTTATTCGATCCAGGCCAACCCAGATAATAAGTTAGAATGTTATTAATAAGAAAAGCAAAAGTTAAAAAAGTTATAAGATAACAAAATATCCTAAAAAATCTTGGAGTCGAAAACATAAATGGTAACTAAATAGTGGGGCTTATGACCCCACTATTTTTAATTATTAATTAAATGCCCAAGACTCTATTTCTTTGTGCGACGTATGCCTGGTCAGCAATTTTATTCCAAGCACCAAGTTCTGCACGCGCTTTATGGAAACTTTGAACAACTCTTTTTCCCATATCGCTACTTGCTTGATTTTCAGAATCAACTTCTTTAGCAGCTTTTCCAAAAGCATCATAGATTCGATCGCTTACTCTTCTAAGCTGAACCCCATGATTGTTAACAAGTCTTTTTAATGCCTCACCGTTTTTAGCATTAAATTCAGACATCATTATTTCATTTTCAGCAGTTGCAGCAGTTTCAATAAGTAATTGATCTGTTTTAGAAAGACTTGATAGCCAAGATTTATTTACACCAATTGAAAGCATCGAGCCTGGCTCGTGTACACCAGGGTAGTAGTAGAATTTTGCAGCTTCATAAAATTTTAAAGCTTCATCATTCCATGGACCGACCCATTCAGTTGCATCAATTGTTCCAGACATTAATTGTTCATAAATTTGACCCCCTGGAACATTTACAACTGAAACTCCAAGTTTAGACATCATTTGTCCTCCAACTCCAGGTATTCGCATTTTTAAACCCTTAAGATCTTCCGGAGAATTTATTTCTTTTCTAAACCATCCCTGCATTTGCACACCTGTGTTTCCACACATAAATGGTTTAATATTAAATTTTCCAGATAACTCATCCCATAATTGCTGACCACCTGCAAAACGTATCCAAGAATTAAACTCTGTATAAGTTAAACCCATTGGAACAGAACAGAAGTAACCAAAAGCTTTTTCTTTACCTGTCCAGTAATATTCTGCTCCATGATAAATTTGTGCATCCCCTTTTCCAACAACATCAAATACATCAAATGCACCAACGCGCTCACCGGCAGAATAGTAATTTATTTTAATCCTACCATCCGTAATTGCTTCAACACGTTGAGCAAATCTTCTAGCTCCTGTATCCAAGCCCGGTAAATTTTTTGGCCAAGTTGAAACCATAACCGCTTCAGTTTTTGACTGAGCAATTGCTGGTGCGCTTAAAGTGGTTGCGGCAACTGCAAGTCCTGTTGTTGCAACCGCTGCTCCTTTAATAAACTTTCTTCTTGAAGAATTTTTTGTTTTCTTCAGATTTTTATTATCATCTAACATTTATAATCCCCTTATTTTGTTATTAAGATTAAGTAATTTAATCCTAAAAGTTCTAAGTCACAATCAATGAATATTTAAAAAATTTGATATTTTATTTGTAATAATATTAAATAATACAATTATAAATTGTATTTAATTTCACATGAACTTTCAAAAAACAATTTTGGTAACCGGATCAACTAGCGGAATTGGTTTGGCTATAACAGAAAAATTTTATAGTGAATTTTATAACGTTGTTATAGTCGGTAAAGTAAAATTAACAGTTATAAATAAATTAAAAAAAAATTTTGATAAAGATCGTTCATTAATTTTAAATTTGGATCTTACAAAAGTTAACAATATTAAAAAATTAATTATTTTAGCTAAAAAAAAATTTAAAAAGATTGATGTACTTGTTAATTGTGCAGGTATGCAAGCAGTTTCTCCTATAGATAAATACTCAGAGGATATTTGGACAAAATTATTAGATATTAATCTTAATGTTGCATTTTATATGACTAAATATGCTTTACCTATTATGCGCAAAAATAATTGGGGAAGAATTATTAATATTGCATCAACTCATGGCTTAATAGGATCGGTTAATAAGTCTGCTTATACAGCCTCTAAACACGGTATCGTGGGTCTTACAAAAGTGACCGCTTTAGAAACTGCAAAAGAAAACATTACTTGCAATTCTATATGCCCAGGCTTTGTACTGACTGAGCTTATTCAAGATCAAATTGATACAATTGCAAAAAAATTTAAATTATCTAATGCCAAAGCTCAAATCCAACTTTTAAAAGATAAGCAGCCATCCTTAAGATTTGTGCAAAAATCACATATTGCAGATTTAATTTATTTTTTATGCTCCGATAGTGCATCAGAAATAACGGGTGCAAATATTCCAATAGATGGCGGCTGGACAGCGCAATAATAATTATTCTAGTCCAAATTCATTATTAACAATCTGTGCGCCAAGCGCCAAAGATTTCATTTTTGCATTTGCAACTTCTTGAGAAAAAGTAACTAACCCACAGTTTGTGCAGCCTAAAATATTTCTTGGTTCTGCAAATTTAGTAGCATTTCTTAAAATATTAGCAACTTGTTCAGGGGTTTCAATTTTTTTTGTAGCTACATCAATAGCACCTACTAAAATTTTTTTTCCTTTTAATAATTCAATTAAATCCATAGGTACTTTTGAGTTTTGACACTCTAAACTTATTTGATCAATTTTACTTTTGGCAAGCAATGGAAATACATGTTCATATTGCCTCCATTCTTCACCTAAGCTATTTTTCCAGTTTATATTTGCCTCAATCCCGTATCCGTAGCAAATATGGACAATTGTTTTTGCTTTTAGATTGTTTGCTGCTTTTTCTAAAATTTTAATTCCCCAATCTTTTACTTCATCAAAAAAAACATTAAATGCAGGCTCATCAAATTGAATATAATCAACGCCTACGTTTACAAGCTCTTGAGCTTCATTATTTAAAACTTCTGCAAATTTTTCTGCTAATTTTTCTCTACTTTGATAATAATTATCATATAAAGTATCCACCATTGTCATAGGTCCTGGTAGGGTATACTTTATTGGAAGTTTTGTAAGGGATCTTAGGTATTTTGCATCTTCCACAAATACAGATTTTTCTCTTACTATATCCCCAAATACAACAGGAACGCTGGCATCATATCGATTTCTAATTCTTACGATTTTTTTATTTTTAAAATCAACACCACTCAGATGTTCTATAAACGTTGTAACAAAGTGTTGTCTTGTTTGTTCACCGTCTCCAATAATTGACAGTCCAGAATTTATTTGATTATCAACCGCAATTTT
>JALRAW010000135.1 GCA_023257975.1 Candidatus Fonsibacter sp. | reverse complement strand
TGTATGCATCATGCGTACGAAACAAAATCTTTTTATTTGGATGCAGAAATGATTGGCGGTGGAGGGGCGAGTTGCGGTGGAGGAGCGAATGGCGGCGGAGGAGCGAGTGGCGGCGCACGATTGAAGAAGGCGGCCCCCCTGGTGGCAACTTCACGGGTAAGCCCTTTGTCTCAAGCCCCCCCTCCACATCATCCATCACCTTAATTCTAGGTACAATTTGATGTGGCGAGCATATCCAACGTGTTTCTACTTTCTTACTTGCTCCTGTGTCACCGGTTCGCTAGCTCATACGCCTTGAAACTTGCCCGGCCCTTCTCGCTCCCTCCTTTTTATGCGCCATTCTTTTCAAGTGCGTCAAGCATTCTACACTTTTCATCTTTCCCTTTTCTCTCCCACACAAATCTGCAGCGAAACATCAAGTTACTGCACATTGTCCGTGGTGATTTGCGGATTACGTTTCGTTCGTTGTACGTGCGCTGTACGATGCTCGTTTCAAACTGCGTATCGTATAATACAGCGCAGCGGCATTATACGATACGCTTCCTTTTCTTTTTGAAAAAAAATATGATTCGAGCACGGAGACAGAAAAGGACACGGTGGAAGAGGCGGCCGCAGAATATTTAAATAGATTTGGTAATAATGCTGAAAGAAATTTATGGACAGGTTCATTTCAAGAAAACTCATTTATTTTAGAAAAAAAATATTATGAAGAAAATATTATTAAAAAATTAAGTTTAGATTTTTTAGACACCAAGCATGTAGAAGAATTAAGCCAATTAGGTGATATGCTAAAAGTTTTTAGAAAAAAATGCCATATGATCAATTCGGCTAATGAAAAAATTGATATTTATTCTCCAATAGATTTTTTAAAGAAAATAATAGAGGAAGGAAAAAAATCTATCTCTATACAGCGATTTAAGGGATTAGGAGAAATGAACCCGGAAGAATTATGGGAAACAACTCTAAATCCAGAAAACAATACATTGTTAAAAGTAAATTATTCAGGCAATGATGTTGAAAATGAAACTACTAATCCAAGTGATCGAGATAGAGAAATTTTCAAAATTTTAATGGGTGAAGACGTTGTTCCAAGAAAAGATTTTATTAATAAAAACGCAATTAATGTAAATAATCTAGATATCTAGTTTAATGAATTTAGCAAAATTACCAGAGCTAAATGATAATCAGATAAAACTTTTAACACTAATCAATATTCGCTGGGTTGCGATTGTTGGTCAATTTATAACAATATCAATTGTATTTTTTTATTTTAATTTTACTTTTAATATTGAGTATTGTTATTTATTAGTTTTATTTTCTTCATTTCTTAATATCGTTCTTCAAATTAGATCAAAAAAAACAGCTCTATTATCCAACAAACAAGCCACTTTTAGCATTCTTTATGATTTGTTTCAGTTATTTGGATTATTATTTTTAACTGGCGGGCTAACAAATCCATTTTCAATATTAATTGTTGCTCCAATTACAATCGCTGCAGGATTTTTAAATTTAAGAAGCAGTATTTTGATAGGTTTTTTATCAATTGTATTAATTATTATTTTATCACTTTTTTATTTCGAATTACCAGGACTTGAAAATAATTATTTTTTTCCAAAATTTTATATTTTAGGATTAGCATTAGCATTATGTACGGCAATAATATTTTTAGCCATTTATTCACAAAGATTAGCCATAGAAAGTGCACAAAGAAATGAAGCATTTAATTTTTTGCAGCGAATTTTTTTAAGGGAGCAGGAATTAAAATCTTTAGGAGGTCTTGCAGCAGCAGCAGCACATGAATTAGGAACACCCTTAAATACTATATCTTTAGTAGCTAAAGAGTTAAAAAAAGAAATAGGATCAAATAACAAGTTTAATCAAGATTTAGATTTGCTTATTTCTCAATCTAAAAGATGTAGTGAGATATTAAAACAGATATCAAAAAATCCCTATACTGAAAAAGAAGATAAATTTTTTGATAAAGCATCTTTTAAAATTATTGTTCATGAGATAGTAGATTCATTTAAAGATTTAAGTAAAAAAAAAATAATTATCAATGAAGAAAACTATAAAAAAGATTATTTAATTACAAAGAAAATTGAAATTATTTATAGTCTTAAGAATATTATTGATAATGCATTAAAGTTTTCATCCAATAAAGTTGAGATTTTTTTATTATCCAATGAACAAGAGCTGAGAATAAAAGTAGAGGATGATGGGGAGGGTTTTTCAAGGCAAATATTAGGATTTTTAGGGGATCCTTATATCAACAAAAGAGATCTTGATAATAACAAAGAAGGGTTGGGTCTTGGTATTTTTATAGCAAAAGTTTTTTTAGAGAGATTATCTGCAATTATTAATTTTTGTAATTTAGAAGACAAAGGGGCAGTAGTAGATATATCTTGGCAGAAAAAAGATTTAATTAATTTAAAACTTATATAGCTGGCTCTTGTTGTGTCATGCAATGAATTGCTCCAAATCCCCAAATAAGATCACGGCAGTTAATCGGAACAATTTTTCTATTTTTAAAATGCTTTTCTAAAATTTGAATAGCTTTATCGTCATTTTTATCTTCAAAAATTGGCAGTAATACAATTTTATTTGCTATATAAAAATTTAAGTAGCTCGCTGGCACCCTTGTGTCTTCAATAATTAAAGGTGATGGCATTGGTATTTCTACAATTGTATTTTGTTTACCTAAATGATTTCTAGATTTTTTTAAAATTTTTAAATTTTCATTTAAAGCTGAATAGTTTTCATCATTTTTTTTATATTCCATTGCTGTAAATATTTTGTCATCATCAAAAAATCTTGTGATGTCATCGATATGACCATGCGTATCATCACCAATAATACCCTTATTAAGCCATATAAAATTTTTTATGTTTAAACTTTCGCTTAAGATTTTTTCTAGTTTTTCTCTACTTAATCCAGGATTTCTTTCTTGAACTTTGCTTAATAAACATTCTTTTGTTGCAATTAAAGTTCCTTTGCCATTTACATCAATTGCTCCACCTTCCAATATAACATCTTTAATTTTATTTTTTATTTTTGCTTTTACATCTATTAATTCTATATTTTTAATTTTTGCTATTTGTGGCTTAATATTATTGTCAAAATTGTAATCTTTATATTTTGCCCACGCATTGAAATGAAAATTAGTTATAATCTTTTTCTTTAAAAGATCGTTTACTAGAAAAATAGGTCCAGTATCTCTAGTCCAAACTCTATTTGTCTTAACAATATGAAAATTAACTTTATTAAGGTTTGTTTTTTCTTTAATTAAAATTTTCTTAATATTTTTTTTAACTGATCTTGATTGAATTAAAATATCAACGTTTTGAACTTTAGATAATGTTGAAGCTATTTTTGCAAAAGTTGATGGAATATTTTCAAATTTATCAGGCCAGTCATTTTTATTATGTGGCCACGCTAACCATGTAGAGCTTTGCTTTTCCCACTCTGCCATGGGATGCACTTCCAGCCGCAACGTGGAGTCCAAGAAGAACAAGATTTTGGAGGAAGCGCAGAAGGCTCTGGAAGACCGCCGCAAGCTGGAGGCGATAAAAACACAGTTGTTAGACAAGTACTT
>JALRAW010000103.1 GCA_023257975.1 Candidatus Fonsibacter sp. | reverse complement strand
TCACCCCTCACGGCATCAACAACTGCCCTGCCGTCACCCTCACCTGGGGTCCACTTTCCTAGAACATAACTCTCGAGCTTGGTCACCGATGGCCACCTCCGGGGTCATTCGTAGAAAATGATACACAAATTCTTTATTTTTAGAAATTGCTTTGATTAATCCAATATCTGAAAATGGAAAAATATTTGATCGATTGAGATTAAAAATAAGAAACATTTGTGCAGTCCAAATTCCAATACCTTTAATCCTAACCAAATGTTTAATAGCCTCTTCATCGGACATTTTATGTAAATCTTTTATATTTAATCTTTTTTCAAAGAATTCTTTTGCTATAGTTTTTAAATACAAAATTTTTTGACGTGATAATCCAATAGAGGAAAGTTTTGATCTTGGTAATTTTATTAAATTTATTGGTTTAATTTTTTTAATAACTTTTTCAAATTTTAACCATATTGAGTCTGCGGCCTTTACTGAAATTTGCTGACCTATGATCGATCTACATAATGAATAAAATGGATCATTTCTTGTAACTAAATGTCCGTCATATTGATTAATAATTCTTGCCAATTTCTTATCTTTTTTAGATAGAAATTTCTTTGCCTCATGCCAATAATCTGGCGGATTAATTTTTTTTTTCACGCTAACGCTTCTTATTTTTTACTTGTTCACGCTTAAATATTACAAATGAACTAATTATTATTATTATTGCTCCAATAATAGTTGTTATAGAGGGAATTTCAGAAAAAATATAATAACCAAAAATAATTGCAGATAATACGCTTAAATATTTCAATGGTGTAATTAATGATGCGTCTGCTTTTCTGTAAGCTGTTGTCATAAATAAATTTGCAATGGACCCGCAAATTCCAATCATACATAAATAAAAAAAATCTAAAATATTTGGCATTTTCCATTCTTCAAAAAAAAATGCTGCGGAACTGACAATTATTAACAAAGCTGTAAAATAAAAAGCTATTAAATAATCTGGTTCTGTTTTTGATAATCTTTTAATTGATACTGCAACAATGCTAAATCCAATGCAGAAAAAAATTGGAAAAATACAATATATATTAAAAACACTTGTTCCTGGTTTTGTAATAAATAATACTCCAATAAGACCTGCTATAACCGAGAACCATCTTCTATAACCAACAACTTCTTTTAAAAAAATAATAGAAAAAATAGTTACAAATACTGGCGTTGCTTGAGCGATAGATACTACATCAGCTAATTTCATATATTTTACGCCGATAAACGTTGAGATCATTGCAAATGTTCCAGCAAAGGCTCTAATAAAGTGCAACGTGGGTTTATTAGTTTTAAAAAAAGTAAATATTTTATTCTTCGGTATTAAAAAAAAAATAGGAATTAATCCAAACAATCCTCTAAAAAAAGCTATTTCACCAATTGGATAATGATTAGTTGTTAATTTAACTAAAATATCCATCATAGAAAAACAGATAACGCTTAATAGCATATAAAAAGAACCTGTTTTGTTAGATGATAGCATCAATATATTTTACCTAAATCTTTTCATAACATATAAAAATAACTTTAATATAAAATTTTATGAGCATTGCTATTTTTGCTGCTGGATGTTTTTGGGGTATAGAAAAAAAATTTGATCTTACTAAAGGTGTAATAAAAGTTGAAGTTGGTTACACTGGAGGGAAAACTAAAAATCCAACTTATGAACAAGTTTGCTATGAAGAAACGGATCACGCTGAAGCGGTAAGAATAAATTTTGATGAAAATATTATAACCTACAAAGAACTATTAAATGTTTTTTGGTCCTGTCATAACCCTACTACTTTGAATAGACAAGGCCCTGATATAGGCAAACAATATCGTTCAGCAATATTTTATATAAATGATAAACAAAAACTGGAAGCTGAAGAATCAAAAAGAATAATGAATAAAACTATTTATAATAATAACATTGTTACAGAAATTACTAAATTTGATGAATTTTATTTAGCAGAAGAATATCATCAAAAATATCTAAAAAAACTTGGAAAATATTAATGTCTCTGGTTACAACAGATTGGTTAGAAAAAAATCTTACAAATGAAAATATTAAAGTTCTTGATTGTTCTTGGCATATGCCAAATACTAAAAGAAATGGCAAAGATGAATTTTTAAAAGAACATATTCCAGGATCAATTTTTTTTGATATTGACAAATTTTCTGATCCTTTGGCAAAATTTCCCCATACCATTCCAACTTCAGATTTATTTGAAAATTTAAGTTCCGAAATTGGAATTAAAAATTCAGATCATCTTATTGTTTATGATAGTCTTGGCATTTTCAGCGCACCTAGGGTTTGGTGGATGTTTAATTACTTTGGGCATAACAAAATATCTATTTTAGACGGAGGGTTAATAAAGTGGAAAAATGAAAATAAAAAAATAGAAAATGGACCTGAAAAAAGATCTCAAAAGAGTCAATTTAAATGTAAAGCCGTTAACATCACGGTTAATAGCATCTACCTTATTCTTACTTAAACATTACAGCTGCTACAATGGAAGAAGTATACAAACGTGCTGACTATGCTAAAGCTATTGGTTCTGTAGTTGTTATGATCGATTTAGTAATGGGTTACACTGCAATTCAATCAATTGCATACTGGGCTCGTGAAAACGATATGTTATTACACTTACACCGTGCTGGTAACTCTACATAAGATGTCTGTTTACCACCACAAACCATTGGTCAACAACAATAAATGCGTGGAACGGCGAATTTGCGTGGTCGAGAAAATCGTTCCGGACGAAAGACGGAACCGATGACGGAACCCTTCGGCGCAGATGCTGACGCA
>JALRAW010000133.1 GCA_023257975.1 Candidatus Fonsibacter sp. | reverse complement strand
GTGTTTGAACGCCTCATTAATGCCGGCGACATCGTTATTGAGTCTGGCGCTGAAGACGGCATGGAAACGTTTAACGATGTGCAGGATCCTCAACAGGTGCAAGCGCTTATCCACCAATGGATGCGTAAGAATTTGGACGACCCCAATAACTAGGCTGTGGCAATGCCTCGCGCCGCCTTTACCTCTACCGACAATCGCAATATCGAACTGGAATACGACCACAATTAATTGTCATATATGATAATCAAAAAAATAAAATATTTTTTATACAAAATATTTATAGCTCGAAAAAAATAATAAATTTAAAAAAATTATACTTATTAAAATGTGAAGAAATAAATAAATTTATTACTAAAATTAATAATGTTTATTCGACAACAAAAGATTTAAAAAAAAATAAAAAAAGAAGTAAAATTACAAGCAACGTTAATAAAAATACTTTTTTAAATTCTGTATCTAAAGCTAAAAAACTAATTAATGATGGAGAAATATTTCAAGTTGTTTTAAGCCAAAGATTTGAGAGTAAATTAAATAAAACACCAATAAATTTTTATAAAAAGTTAAGAATATTAAATCCTTCTCCATTCATGTTTTTTTTCAATTTTGATAATTTTAAAATTGCTGGAAGTAGCCCTGAAATTTTAGTTAGAGTAAGAAATAATAAAATTACTATCAGACCTATCGCAGGAACTAGACCAAGGGGAAAAAACTTTAAAGAAGATAATAAACTACAAAAAGAACTTCTTAATGATAAAAAGGAAATTTCTGAACATCTAATGTTGCTTGATCTTGGTCGTAATGATGTTGGAAAAGTTTCAAAAATTGGAAGCGTAAAAGTTGATCAAAAATTCAAAATTGAAAAATACTCTCACGTGATGCATATTGTTTCAAATGTTGTTGGTGATTTTGATAACAAAAATACATTATTAGACACATTATTTTCTGGTTTTCCTGCAGGTACTGTTTCGGGAGCACCAAAAATAAGAGCGATGGAAATTATTGATGACTTAGAAATTTCTAAAAGAAAATTATACGCAGGAGGTATTGGATATTTTACTCCTAATAAAGAAATGGATACGTGTATAGCATTGAGAACTGCTTTAATTATTAATAACAAAATCTATGTTCAGTCAGGAGCAGGAATAGTTGCTGATAGCGTTCCTTTAAATGAGTACAATGAAACAGTTAATAAAGCTAAAGCATTATTTGAAGCTGCAAACTAAATGAAAAAAATATTACTAATAGATAACTATGATAGTTTTACTTATAATATTTTTCATTCTCTTTCACAATTAGGTGGAAAAGTTGAAGTTTATAGAAACGATAAGATAACCTTAAAAGAAATTGCAAAAAATAAATTTGATAAAATTGTTATATCTCCAGGTCCTGGCCATCCTAATAGTTCAGGAATATGTATAAATTTAGTTAAAAATTATTATAAAACAATTCCTATTCTTGGCATTTGTCTTGGGCATCAAATTATTGGTGCGGCTTTTGGCTCGATAATTAAAAGAGCAAAAATTATAATGCACGGTAAATTAAGTAAAATTAATCATAATGGTTCAAATCTATTTAGAAAAATTCCTAAAAATTTTTATGCAACAAGATATCACAGTCTTATAATTGATAAAAAAACTTTAGATAAAAATTTTGAAATATCAGCAATTACAGATGACAATATTATTATGGCTATTAATCACATAAAATATCCTCTTTATGGTATTCAATTTCATCCCGAAAGTATTAAAACAAACTTTGGAAATGTAATATTTAAAAACTTTTTAAAAATCAAATGATCTTAAAAAATTTAATAACAAAATTAATTTATGATAAAAAATTATCAGATACAGAATTAAATTTTTTATTTAATAAAATTATTAATGCTGAAATTAATGAACATTTAATCTCAGCAATTTTATGTTTAATAACTAGAAATGGCTTTAATTATAAAAATATTTTATCTGCTGCAAAAATTTTAAGAAAAAAATTAATTAAAGTTAATGTTCCAAAAAACTCAATTGATACTTGTGGTACAGGTGGAGATGGAAAACATACGCTAAATATCTCAACTGCAGCTGCAATTGTTTTGTCTGGCTTAGGTGTTAATGTAGTTAAACATGGAAATAGGTCTATAACATCAAAATGTGGATCAGCTGATGTTTTGGAGAAACTTGGATTTAATATAGTTGATAATAAAAAAAAACTAGAAAAAAAAATAAAAAAAGAAAAATTTATTTTTTTATTTGCTCCAAATTACCACTTAGCAATGAAAAATGTTGCATCTATTAGAAAAAATCTTCCTTTTAAAACAATATTTAATCTTTTAGGACCTCTAATAAATCCAGGTTTAGTTAAAAGACAAATTATTGGAATTTTTGATAAAAATTTATTAATTCCTTACATAAAAGTTTTAAAAAGTTTAGGTCATAAAAAAGCATGGGTATTTCATAGTAATGAAGGTTTAGATGAAATATCTATTTTTAGTAAAACTAAAGTTTATGAATTAAATAATAAAAAAATTAACAGTTTTGTTATTAATCCAAAAGTTTTAATTAAAAGAAAATACAATTTTAAATCTATTATTGGTAAAGACGCTAACTATAATTGTAAAAAAATAATTGAAATTTTTAATGGAAAACATAATGCTTTTTTAGAAATTGTAGCTTTAAATGCTGCAGCTGGATTGGTGATTGCTAACAAGGAAATTAGTTTACAAAAAGCTTATTATAAAACAAAGGATTATTTACTATCAGGTAAGGCTATTAAGAAAATGACCGAATTGACTAAATAATGAATATTTTAAATAAGATCATCGATTATAAAAAAAAAAAAATTATTTTTGATAAAAAAAAAGTTATTTTTTCTTTAAATCAAAATAATAAATCTTTTTTTAAATGCTGGTGTTCGAAAAATATCTCCATCAAACGGTCTGGAACGCTAATAAATGTTGTACTGCTTTTCTTGTCTTCAGTATTCATCTAGAGCCAATGAACGTATAGCGAATTTCGGCGTCAAGA
>JALRAW010000130.1 GCA_023257975.1 Candidatus Fonsibacter sp. | reverse complement strand
CAAATTTCTAATTATATTAATCATAAAAGTATTTAAAGATTTATTTTTCAGTATCCTTATATATATTTCCATGAGACCTTCATAAAGAATTCATTATAATATTCATTATTGATTTCCATTAGACCTTCATAAAGAATTCATCATAATATTTATTATTGAAAATGACTTTACCTTGAGTTGGATTTAAAATTCCAAGTACTATAGAAAACATAGTTGTCTTCCCAGCACCGTTTGGACCCAATAAGGCAACAATTTCTTGAGGATTAACTGTTACACTTACATCTTTAAGAATGACTCTTTTTTTGATTATTTTTGTTAAATGATTAATTTCAAGAGTTGATGGTTCTCTATTATAGTAATAATCATCCGATATAAGTTTAAAAACATTATTGTTTAATTTCTTATTAATTTTTTTAACAACGGTAGGTTCAGTAAGTTTTTCTTCTAATGGCTTTTTAATTGTTATTTGCTTTTCTAAAATTGTATTTTCATCATTTATAAGATTACTCTTGGATAGAATAAGAGGTTTTTCTTCTTGAATTTCTTTTTTTGACTCATCAATTTTTTCTGAAGTATTCGAACCATCAGTGTCAGCCACAGCTGCAAATCTTTTAATTACTTTTTTATTAGATATGACTGTAAATTTTTGATCTTTATCTTTCATTACTTAATGTTCCGGTAACCTGTTTACCTTTTTCTTCCATTACAACTTCAACAGTTTTTTTGAAGGTATCAATTATTACCTTATCTGCTTTAATTTGACTAGTGCGTCGCTTTTTAGTTTTTGCGTCAGTCTCAACAAAATCTGCAATTACATTACCACTTACAAATATATTATTTGATTTTACAAGATACTCAGCTCGGTTAGCAGTTACCACTCCATCTTTCTGAGTTATTTTAACGTTTTGTTCATACAAAATATCATTGGTTGTTTTGTTAAACAAACCTGTTTTACTTATAATTTTTATAATACTTCCATCTTTCAATAAAAAATCACTATCTACTTCTTTTAAACTTATAAGATCTTGGTTGTCTTTATCAATAGTCGCAAGTTTTGCTCTAACGTTATATTGTTTTCCACTTGCATCCACGCCGATGTAACTAATATTTTCGAATACATTGCTCTCTGCACCTTCTGTAGGTTTAATATTTTTCGATGTTAATTTTAATCTAAAAGTATTGATAGTTGGATAAACGAAGTAGACAATAAAAATTACTATAAGACCTAAGCCTATAATTTTAAGCTGTTTTTTTCTGATCTCGTTGAGTTTCATCAAACTCCAAAACTAATAAGAGAATGTATATGAATTAGTCCGTAATTATTATTTTTGCCTTTAACAATAAGAGAGGTGATCTTTTTCTTATTCATTATATCAAGGGCAGATCCTGCTAGTGTATCTTCAGGAATCATTTTTGGTTTTTTAGTCATCACTTCTTTTGCAGTTTTTTCTAAAAAGTTCTTTTTGTGAATTGAACGTCTGATATCTCCATCTGTTATAATTCCTGTAACTTTTTTAAATTTATTTATAACAAGAACACAGCCATAAGTTTTTTTAGTGATCTCAATAACTGCATTTTTTACAGATAAATTTTCATTGATAAAAGGCACCTCTGATTTTTTAATCATAATATCTTTAACACGCGTAAGTTGTTTTCCTAATGAGCCTGATGGATGAAAAACAGCAAACTTTTCTTTGCTGAATTTATTTAATTTCATAAGTGTGATTGCAACGCTATCCCCCCAAGCAAGCAACATTGAAGTAGAACTTGTTGGTACAATATCGAGCCCAGCTTCTTTTACTTTTGGAAGAACAATTTTAATTGTACTCGCATTAATCAAAGTTGAATTTTCTTTTGATGCCACACCAATAATAGGCATTTTAAATTTATGAGCATAGTTTAAAATACTTTTCAATTCATCGGTATTTCCAGAATAAGACATAATCAAAAAACAATCTTGTTTTGGATTGCACGCACCAAGATCTCCATGGGCCGCTTCAGACGGATGTAGGTAAATAGATGGCACTCCCACAGAACTTAAGGTTGCAGAAATTTTTCTAATAATATGCCCTGATTTTCCCATGCCAACGCATATAACTTTACCTTTGCATTTTTGAATCAGGTCAATAGCTTTAATAAAATTACTATTATAAGACTTAGATAATTTTTTTAATGCATTAATCTCTTGAAAAATTACTTCTTTTGCAAATTTTATTTTTTGATTATGGATCATTTAATGCGCGAAAATATCTTGGTTATTCCAACCAGCAAGATCTAAGGTTACTCGATGTTTTAAAAATTTAAAACAGTGATTAGCTAGTTCCATTCGATTTTCTCTAATTAAAATTTTGTCAAGTTCATCTTTAATTTTATGAAGATATAAAACATCGGATGCAGCATAATTTATTTGCTGTTCAGTTAAATTTTCGGCACCCCAGTCGGAACTTTGCATTTGTTTTGATAATTCAATATCTAGGAGTTCTTTACATAAATCTTTAAGAAACATATCTTGCTAGAGTTCTAGCCGAGGATTTACAAAATATTGATTGGAGACTAAGA
>JALRAW010000139.1 GCA_023257975.1 Candidatus Fonsibacter sp. | reverse complement strand
GCTTTTTCAAGGATTTCTTATGTGCTGCAATTCAATCGTAAAGCCATTGAAACGAAAATCAAAAGACTTGCGGCCTATATTGGATTGGCGCCCGACTTTGACGCGTTCTTAAAATGGATTCTTGATCTGCGTTCAGAACTTCATGTGCCGCATACGTTGAAAGACTTTGGCGTTGGTAAAGAGAATTTTGCTTTGATGGCAAAAATGGCTCCCGATGATCCGACTGCCGGTGGCAATCCTGTGCCGCTGACTGAAAAAGATGCGCATGATCTTTTTGAGAAAGCCTATTCGGGTACGCTCTGATTATAATTGGCCAGGTAATGTTAGAGAACTTAGAAATTTGATTGAAAGAGTTGTTATTCTAGCATCTGGAAAAAATGATGATGTGGATAAAATTCTTTCAGAATCTTTAAAAATCTCATCAGTAAAAGAAATTAATAATGATGATGCATTTCAATTTCCTTTAAAAGAAGCTAGAGAAAAATTTGAAAAAAATTATCTCGAGATTCAACTTAACAGACATAATGGTAATGTTTCTAAAACTGCAGATTATATTGGAATGGAAAGAAGTGCTTTACATAGAAAACTAAAATCTTTAGGTATTAATTAATTATGACAATTAAAGTTGCTATTAATGGTTTTGGAAGAATTGGTAGAACAATTTTAAGAGCTCATTATGAGAATAAAAAGAAGCATGATTTAGCAATAGTTGCAATAAACGGTTCAGGTAACGCAGAGTCTAATGCTCACTTGTTAAAATATGACTCAACTCATGGAAAATTTAATGAACGTGTTACAACAAAAGAAAATTATATTTTTATTAATGATGATAAAATTGAAGTTTTAAATAAAAAAGATCCAAAAAATTTACCATCTTGGAAAGTGTTAGGAGTTGATTTGGTTTTAGAATGTACAGGGCGCTTTACTTCACGCGATGATGCTCAATTACATATTAGCGCAGGAGCAAAAAAAGTTCTAATTTCAGGGCCAGGATATTCACCTGGAACAGGAAAAGAAGTAGACGCAACGGTTGTTTATGGAGTTAATCATAAAATATTAAAAAATAATCATACAATCGTTTCAAATGCTTCTTGTACTACTAATTGTTTAGCCCCAATTGCAAAAATTTTAAATGATAGTTTGGGTATTGAGTCAGGTATTATGAATACTGTTCATGCTTATACCAACGATCAAGTTTTAAATGATGCTTATCATAATGATTTACGAAGAGCCCGAGCAGCAGCTTTATCAATGATTCCAACAAAGACTGGGGCCGCAACTTCTATTGGATTAGTTATACCAGAGTTGGAAGGTAAATTAGATGGACTTTCAGTGCGAGTTCCAACTAATAATGTTTCTTTAGTTGATTTAACTTTTGTAGCAAAGAAAAAAACATCGGTAAAAGAGATTAATGAAATTATTAAATCTGCAGCAAATAATAGTTATAAGAATATTATTCAGTTCAATACCGAACAATTAGTCTCCATTGATTTTAATCATAATCCTTATTCTTGTATTTTTGACTCAACTCAAACAAGAGTATCAAGTGATGGCAAGTTAGTTAAAGTATTAGCGTGGTATGACAATGAATGGGGTTTTTCAAATCGAATGTTAGATACTTCTATTGCTTTAATGAAAGCATAAATCATTAACAAATTGATTAAAAAAAAATAATTGTTAAAACTACTTTAAATTTAGTTGCGCCCTTAGCTCAGCTGGATAGAGCATCGGTTTTCTAAACCGAGGGTCAGAGGTTCGAATCCTTTAGGGCGCGCCAATTTTTTAAATTATGGCTAAAATTTTGATTTTAGGAGCAGGCTCGATGGGCACTGCTTTTGCTTTTCCTTGTAGCGATAATAATCACAAAGTTTCAATTGTAGGCACACATTTAGAAGATAAATTTATAGATAAAATTAAGTTTAATAAAAATATTCATCCAACATTAAAATCTAAAATTCCTAATAATGTTAAACTTTATAAATTCAAAAGTTTTAATAATTTATTAAAAGATACTGATTTAATAGTTTTAGGCGTAAGTTCAAAAGGAATTTATTGGGCATCTGAGCAATTAAAAAAAATTAAAAATAATCAGGAAATTTTAATTCTAACCAAAGGACTAAATGTTAATGAAAAAAACCGTTACGAAATATATTCTGACACAGTTAAAAATATTCTCTTAAAAAAAGAAAATAAAAGTTTAAAAATTTCTGTGGCCGCTGGACCTTGTTTGGCATCAGATTTATCAAATAGAATTCTAACCAATGTTATTTTTGCAAATAAAGATATTTCCATAGTTCGAAAATTATCAAAAATGTTATCAACTCATTATTATAAAATTAAATACACAAATGACGTAATTGGTGTAGCTGCTTGCGGAGGAATTAAAAATATTTATTCAATGATAGTAGGGACGTCTATGGGCATGAATTTAAAAAATGAAAAAGATAATAAAAATCTTAATACAGCAGCAGCTCTATTTAACCAATCAATAAAAGAGATGAGTTATTTTATTAAAAAGATAGGTGGCCAAGAATCTACTGTTTTGGGGTTAGCAGGTATAGGTGATTTATATGTTAGTTGCACTGGTGGAAGAAATTCAAAAATGGGTAAGTTAATCGGTATGGGTATGACATATAAAAAAGCCAAAAAGAACAAAATGCCAAAAGAAACAGTTGAAGGAGCTGATCTTATTTTTGATATTGGAAAAAAAATTATTAAAGATTTTTCAGTTAAAGAACTACCGCTAATGACTTCTTTTATTAAGGCTTTAATTAATAACACTAAATTTAAAATTGATAAAAAATTTTTCTACTAAGTGTTAAAAAAATTTTACGTTTATATAATTGCAAATTTAAATAATAAAAAAATTGTTACTTACGTAGGTTGGACAAATAATTTAATTAAAAGATTGCAACTCCATAATAGTGGTAAAGGAGCTAAATTTACAAGAGGTAGAAAATGGATACTTATCTATAAAAAAAAAATGCCTTCAAAAAAAGAAGCTATGCAATTTGAATATAGATTAAAAAAAAATCGAAAAAAACGAAAAGTTTTAATCAATAAATTTATTAATACAACTTACAATTGATTAAATCGTTCATCTAAACGCAGGTGGCTATTGAAAAAGAAAATTTGTAATTCAAGAAAATTAATTTGAAGCAATTATTTACTTGAGCATTAACTAAAAATATACTTTTTCACGAGACGGACCTCGCAAACGCTTACTTTTTTTAATACACATGAAAAATCATTAATTTAGTTATTACT
>JALRAW010000073.1 GCA_023257975.1 Candidatus Fonsibacter sp. | reverse complement strand
ATAACAGTCATACTGACCTCGATCGCGCGAAGCGTTCAGTCCCAATGTTTGTTTGTTCAAATTTTTTTCAAATTTTTTTTTGTCTGTCCGCGTAACTATTTAAATAATGTCCAGGATATTATTAAAGTACATTTCTGTCATTTGAGGTTAGTTGTGTCTTTTAATAATATCCTTTACACACACGCACGTACAGCACAAGCTTGGGGGCAATGGGGACCTACGGCGTACATGACCCATCCACTACCGTCCTTTCCCAACAGAGCTTAAAGATGCAACCGGAGAACTTATTGGTCAGCGAGGTCATGAATTTGGAACTGTCACTAATAGAAAAAGAAGATGTGGTTGGTTTGACGGAGTTCTTGTTAAACAATCGGCAACTATTTCAGGTATTACTGGAATTGCTCTAACTAAGTTAGATGTTCTTGATACTTTAAATGAAATTAAATTTTGTGTTGGTTATAAATTACGCGGCAAAGAAATTGACTTTTTTCCAAGTGCGTCAGAAGATCAGTTTGCAGTAGAACCTATTTATAAAACTTTTGAAGGTTGGAAATCTGAGACAAAGGGAATAAGAAATTACAAAGAATTACCTGAGAAAGCTAAAATCTATATTGCGGCTATTGAAGATTTTATTGGTGTTAAGATTGGAAGTATTTCAACAAGTCCTGAAAGAGATGACACAATTTTTGTTGAAGACCCTTTTAATGCGTAATGAAGGGTTTTGTTTTAATATTTTCTAACATTGCTTTTTGAACTTTTTCAAAAGCTCTATTTTCTATTTGCCTTACTCTTTCTCTGCTAATTTTATATTTTTGACTAAGTTCTTCTAAAGTTTTTGGCTCATCGATAAGTTTTCTATCATACAAAATTTCTTTTTCTCTTTCATCTAAAACTTTTAAGGCTGTTTGTAATAAAGCATGTTTTTGATTTAATTCTTGGCGTTGAGAAATTAATAATTCTTGGTCAGCATTTTCATCTACAATCCAATCCTGCCACTGACCACCTTGTTCTTCATCAGAAATTTTAGCATTTAAAGACTGTTCTTGTCCTGCCATTCGTCTGTTCATTGAAATCACTTCATCTTCGCTCACATCTAGTCGATTTGCTATTTCTTTAACATGAGTGTCTGTCATATCGCCACTTTCAATAGCAAAGATTTGGTTTTTTAATTTTCTTAGATTAAAAAATAATTTTTTTTGCGCAGCAGTTGTTCCAATTTTTACTAAACTCCATGATCTCAAAATATATTCTTGAATAGAAGCTTTAATCCACCACATTGCATAGGTTGCAAGTCTAAACCCTCTTTCAGGGTCAAATTTTTTTACTGCTTGCATTAAACCAATATTTCCTTCAGAAATTAATTCTCCTACAGGCAAACCATAGCCTCTATAACCCATGGCAATTTTTGCAACTAATCTTAGATGACTAGTTACTAATGTATGAGCTGACTCTCTATCTCCTTTTTCACGCCAATTTTTTGCAAGAATATATTCTTGCTCTGGCTCTAACATTGGGAATTTTCTAATTTTTAATAAATAGGAATTTAAACTTCCTTCAGGTGAAAGGATTGGAAGATTAGAATTTTTTTCAATTTTTTCCATTTTATTTATGTAAGTATTATAACTTGTATAACAAGATATTAAAACTTAAGCTTTTTGATTATTTTTAGTAAATTTTCAAAATCTTTTGGTTTTTCACATTCAAAATAAACTTCTTTTTTTGTAGTTGGATGAATAAATCCAATAGATTTTGCATGCAAGGCTTGTCTTTTAAATACATCTAATAATTCTTTAAATTTAGGATCAATATCTCTAATGAATTTATTTTGTTTTCCATAAATTTGATCACCTATAATAGGATTGCCATGAGATGAAAGATGAACCCGAATTTGATGAGTCCTGCCTGTCTCTAGTCTACACTCGAGAAAACTTATATCAGGAATTTTTTTACCTGAGAAAAATTCGATAGTTTTATAATTTGTAACAGCATCTTTTCCTCTGGAAGTATTGATGCTCATTTTTTTTCTGTTAAATTTACTTCTACCAATCATAGAAGAAATTTGTCCAGAGCTAGGTTTTATTCTTCCATAAACAAGAACTTCATAAGCTCTTTTAATGGTATGTTCTGCAAACTGTTTTGATAAAAAAACATGGGCATTATCATTTTTTGCAACTACTAATAGGCCACTAGTTCCTTTATCAATTCTATGAACTATCCCAGGTCTTAATTCTCCCCCAATAGTTGAAAGTTTATCTTTACAATGAAACATTAATGCATTTACTAATGTGTTATCGAAGTTTCCAGCACCAGGATGAACAACCATTTCTGGAGATTTATTAATAATTAATAAATCATCATCTTCATAACGAATATCTAATTTAATATTTTTAGCTGAAATATTAACTTCTTTAGGCTCAGGTATTGAAACTTCAATAATATCAGAGGATCTTATCTTCATCGATGGCTGTGTAATTGGAACTTTATTAATTTTAACAAAACCTTCATTAATAATATTTTTAATTCTTGTTCTACTAATTTCTGGAATCAAAATAGCTAGAGCAGAATCTAAGCGTTTATTATTTTTATCCTCTGCTATTTCAAATTTATATTCGTTAATGGACATGATTAGTAATTTTGGTGGTCTTGCTAGGACTTGAACCTAGAACTCTAGTTTCGAAGACTAGGATGATATCCATTTCACTACAAGACCATGAAGGGAAGTAGTACTATTTATTTTGAAGATTTAAAATAAAGATTTTGATAGTCTGAATTAAGTTGTTTAATTAGATACTAATAAACTATTTAATTCTTATTGAGGTTCCTTTAAGCCATTCAGACTTTTGGTTTTTGTAATATTCTTTTTTCCAAATAGGCGCTCTAATTTTTATTTGTTCAATAAGGTATCTAGATAATTGGTAGGCTTCAGATCTGTGTTTACAAGATACGGCAATTATAATTGATGGTTTGCCTAAAGGGACATATCCCTTCGCATGCTCAATAAATACTTTTGCTTTCTTTAATTTAAATTTTTTAATTCCTTCACTATAGATTTTTTTAAAAGTTTTAATTACCAGTCTATCAAAAGCATCATAGGTAACCCCAGTAACATTCCTCTTATTATTATTTCTTCTTATATTTCCTACAAAAAAAATACTAGCACCAGAGTCAAAATTTTTTACAAACTTTTCAGCTCTTATTAAGTTAATTTTTTTTTTATTCTTTTTGGGATCAACAATTGCGGCGTGAAACATTAACCCCCTCCAATTGGTGGAATAATTGAAATAGTTTTATCTTTATTTAACTTATAGGTATCATTGACTATCTCATCACGTTCTGAGCAGAAAGCAGATTTTTTAATAAGATCTTTGAAAGTTTTGTTGTTTGAATATCTTTCTTCTATAATTTTAATTAATTTATTTCTTATATTTTTAACTTTTGCGCCTTTATCATAATTAATTTGCAAAATAGGAGCACGAAAAATATCCTTACAATTACCAAATAATTTTATTTTGATTTTCATTTTTATAACAACTTAATTTAAGCTTTTTTAAAATAAATCCTTTAAAAATTCTGGCAAGCCATTAGGATTTACCCAGGTTCCTGTTTTTCCGCCCTGTTTAATTAATAAACGAATTCCATCAATTTTAAGATCAGGATTAACAATCTTGCATAAATCGTAAATTGTAATTAACGCTGCATTCACACCCATGATTGCTTCCATTTCAACCCCAGTTTTAGCAAACGCCGCAACAACGCAATAAGCATCAAGCGAAAAGTCATCAGCATTTTGAATAACTTTTGTTGAACTGAAGTCGACACTAAGTGGATGACAAAGTGGAATAATTTCACTAGTTTTTTTTACGCCAAGCAGTGAAGCAACTTCTGCTAAAGAGATTGGATCTCCTTTTGGCATTTGTTTATTTTTAATTAATTCGAAAGTTTTTTTACCAACATAAATTTTACCCATAGCTAAAGCTTTACGATGTGTATTTTGCTTTTGCGACACATCAACCATATGGAAATTATTGTTTGTAAAAATTTCCTTCGCCCAATCTTTTACAATTTTTGTGTCTATAATTTTAAGATTTTTCATTATCCTCCAATGGATGCTAGATGTGGAGTAATTCCAGTGTTACCCAATTCTAAATAATGAGACTCTTTTTTGAAATTTAATTGAGCATTGATTAAATCTTTTAGTTGAGGAATTTGTTGGTCATTTTGTAATAGAGCCCTAAGTGATATTCCGGTATCTCCAAACAAACACAATCTCAGATCTCCTTGTGCTGTAATTCTTAGACGATTGCAGCTTTTACAAAAGTCTTTTGAATACGGAGCTATGATGCCAAATTTTCCTTTAAAATCTTTATGGATATAATTTTTAGAAGGACCAGAATCAAAACCTGCAGTTTGATGGACCCATTCTTTTTTTAATAAATAGTCTCTAAATACATTGGCAGAGACATGATATTTTTTAAAATAATCTAAATTATCTCCTGTTTGCATTAACTCAATATAACGAAATTCTACATAGTTATTTTTTATAAATTTTTCCCATTTGTCAAAATCTTCTTCACTATCATTTACGCCTTTAAGCAAAACTGCATTAATTTTTATTTTTTTAAAATTATTTTCTTGTAAAATTTTAAGACCAGCTAGAATATCATCTATCTTATCCATCCCAGTGATAAATTTAAATTTTTCTCTATCTAAACTATCGATGCTAATATTAATTCCATCGATTTTTTTTTCCATTAAAGGTTTAGCGATCTGTTTTAAATTATAACCATTTGTTGTCATAACTACTTTTTTAATTCCTGGAAGTGATTTTAAATTTTCTACAATATCTATAAAATCTTTTCGAACGGTAGGTTCACCGCCTGTTAATCTAATTTTGCATACACCAAGTTCTGATAAGGCAATTCCAATTCTTCTAATTTCATCTAAAGTTAAAAAAATTTTTTTATTTTCTGGTTTTTGGTAACCGTCAGGTAAGCAGTAACCACATTTAAAATTACAAACGTCAGTAATTGAAATTCTAAAATAAGGAAAAGTTCTGCCAAAACTATCTTTTAAATGAACCATCAATTAGAGATTACAATCTATAATAGTAAGATAGTCAAAAGTTTTTTTTACAACTGAAAAGTGAAACACAATTGGATTAAAAGGCATATAATATTTACATAAATTTATCTTTAAAATATGAAAAAAATTCATAACTCCAAAAGAAGATCTTTTTTAACAGGTTCAGCAGCTATTGCTGGTGTTGCGGCTATTTCATCTATTTCAAATTTTAATCTTAATATTGCAAAAGCAGATCACTCGAGTGCCGCTCCTAAGGCGACTCCAGATTACATTAAGTGGAAGAATCGAAATGCATTAATTATTCATTCTGAGGGAACAATTGAGACTCATCGGGATATGATCGGAAATGGAATCATTACCCCAATTGAAAACGTGTACATTAGAAATAATGTTAATTCATTAAATGACCAACAAATAGGGAATAGACCTGATTGGAAATTAGAAGTTCAGGGAGTTCAAAAACCAAGAACATTCACATTAGCTGAGCTGCAAAAAATGCCTTTAAAGATTACTCCGATGGTTCTTCAATGTTCAGGAAATGGCCGTAAATTTTTTGCTCATGGTCCAAGTGGCACTAAGTGGGACACAGGAAGCGCAGCTTGTGTTACTTTTTCTGGAGTTTCAGTTAAGTATTTAGCAGAACTTTGCGGCGGACTTGTAGCTGGTGCTAAATTTATAACAGGTACAGGCGCTGATGCACCAAAAGAAATTGATCCAAAAGAAGGTGCTGTTGAAAGATCAGTTCCAATTTCAACTTATGAAGATTGTCTATTAGCTTGGGAAGTTAATGGAGTTCCAATTCCAAACGCTCATGGAGGTCCACTTAGATTAGTTGTGCCAGGATATTATGGAATAAATAATATTAAACATATTAATAAATTAGTTTTCGCAGATAAAGAGTCTGATTTTAAAATGATGTCTACTCGTTACCGTGTTTATAAAATTGGAGATAAACCAACAGCTAACGATGGCACTTGTTGGGAGATGAATGTAAAAAGCTGGATTACCTCACCACTTACATCGGCAAAATCTGGTAAAGTAGTATTTACAGGTGTTGCATTTAGCAATGGTACACCTTTAAAAGGAGTTGCTTTATCTTTTGACGAAGGAAAATCATGGAAGAATGCAAAATTTGTTGGTCCTAATCTTGGAAAGTTTGCTTGGAGACAATTTCAATTTGAAGCAAATTTAGAAAAAGGTAATTATACAGTTGCGTCTCGAGCTACTGATGAAAAAGGATCGCAACCTAAGTTAAGATTTGAGAACAACGAAGGATATTCTCATAACGGCTGGTTAGATCATAGCGTTAAAATTACAGTTGCGTAGGCTTTTAATTAAATTTAAGAAAATTTTTCTTAATTTTCTTCTAATATATTTTTTTTTGCAATTAAGCGTAAAAGCTGACCAAGATAAAATGATCTTAGGTCTTAAGATTTTTAATGAAAAAGGAAACTGCGCAAGTTGTCATCAATTAGTAAATGCAAAATCTAAAGGCAATATTGGACCAAGTTTAGATGATCTTAAACCAACAGAAGCACAAGTAAAACAAGCAGTCACTAATGGCATTGGAATAATGCCGGCCTTTGGTAATGATAAAATTTTAACCCCTCAAGAAATAGAAGCAGTTTCTTTCTACGTAGAAAAAGCTGCAAAATAATTAAAAAAATATTTTTAAACCTAAACGAATTGCAACAATCAGAACTAGTATTGATGTTAATAAAGCAAGAATGTGTGATTTTAATATTTTTATATTAAGAAAATTTCCAAGCTGACCTCCTAATAATACAGCCAAAGGTAAATATAAGTAAGGATGTAGTTGTGAAATATTATTAAATTTCTGAATTTGTCCTAAAAAACCTGCAATAGAGTTTATTAGAATAAATAAAGAAGCAGCCATAATAATTTTTTTTGGGTGCGCTGCTTTTAAATTGAATAGTATAGGCGAAAGTATTATTCCTCCGCCAATTCCAACAATTCCAGATACTAATCCAATAATGGCGCCAATCAAAACAGCAATAAAAAATGGAATTTTTTTAATGATTTCATTTGTTAATTTGTATTGTCTTGTTTGTATTATAAGTAATAAGCTACTTACTGTTAGACAAAAAAATAATAAAATTTGAAAAAAATCTTTTGTTATTTGAAATTTTCCACCAACATAAGCCAAAGGTATAGAACCTAAGAAATAAGGAGTTAGAAATTTTATATCTAAGTGTCCAGCTCTGATGTAATTGAAGCAATTTCCGCTGGCGACAATAATATTGCAAGTTAAAGCGATAATGGGAATTAACAAATATTCTACATCATAAATTGTTAATAATGCTAAATATGAAGTTCCTCCTGCAAAGCCAACGCTTGCATAAACTGCTGCAACTAAAAAAAAAATTATGGATAGCATATTTTTAAATCTATAGGTATTAATGATACATAATTATGAAAACTGATAGTATAAAAAAATTTATACCTGTTAACATCGCTGTATTAACTATCTCTGATACTAGAGATGAATCTACCGACACTTCGGGAAATATTTTAGTAAATAAAATTAAAGAATTGGGTCATGTTGTTGTTAGTAAAAAAATTTTAAAAGATGATAAAGAACAAATTAAAAAAACCATTCTTACTTGGTGTGATGAGGCGGTTGATATAATTATTAGCACTGGTGGGACTGGTTTGACAGGCCGAGATATAACAATCGAAGCGCTAGATGAAATTAAAGATAAAGATATTCCTGGGTTTGGTGAAATATTTAGAATGTTAAGTTTTAAGACAATTGGGACTTCGACTATTCAGTCAAGAGCACAAGGAATTATATGCAAAGGAAAATATATATTTGCTTTACCAGGATCCTCAGGAGCCGTAACTGATGCTTGGGAAGGAATTTTAAAATTTCAATTAGATTCTCGTTTTCAACCTTGTAATTTCATCAATATTATTCCGCGTCTCAAAGAAAAGTAATACTAAATTGTATTTGGGTGGTCAGGAAAAAAACAGTCAATCATATCTCCTTTTTTAAAGCTTTGTTTTCCTGCTGGAAAAACAGCCCAAATATTAGATTGTACAAATGGTTTAATTCTAAAAGAATCTTGTCCTTTTAAAGCCTCGAGATAAAGTTTACCTGAATTTGAAGTATTTAATTTAGCTTTGACGAAATGCGTCATATGTTTCTTTTTAAAATAGTTATTTTTTAAAACTGCTTTAATTGGTCTTTCAGGTTCCACACCTAAAATATTTAGTAGATATGGATTTACAAAAAATCTATAGCAAGCAGCTGTTGAAATAGGATTGCCTGGCAATCCAAAGAGCACTTTGTTCTTTTCTTTAATCTTTGCAAATAATACCGGTTTTCCAGGTTTAATTTCTACCCCCTTAAAGTAATTTGAAAGTTTAAAAGTTTTAATAATACTTGGAATAAAATCAAATTTACCTGCTGAAATTGCACCTGAAGTGATAATTAGATCTATCTTCGATTTTAACATTTTTTTTATTTGGTTTTTAAAAATAAATGAATGATGATCTCTTAAAATCCCGCCATTAATAAAATTAAATAAGAAATTCTCATTTAAAGATTTGATATAAGGACTATTTGAATTTCTAACTTTCCAAGCTGGAATATTTTCACTATTTGAGATTTCATTACCAGTTGAAAAAAATAATACGTTTGGTTTTTTTTTAACTTTAATCTTTTTAATTCCTAAGGTTTTTAAAGCTAAAATATGATTTGAATGTATAATTGTACCTTTTTTAATAATAACATCATTTTTTTTATAATCAGATCCTAAAAATCTAACATGTTGATGTTTGTTAACTTTTTTATCAACGATTATGTATTTTGGATTATCTTTATTTGGATAAAAAACAATTTGTTCAATTGGAATAATGGTATCAAAGCCTTTTGGGACAATTCCCCCCGTCATAATCTCGACTGTTTCAAATTTTTTAATTTTTTTTTTAATAGGCTTCGTCCCTGCTATCATAGAACCTATAATTTTAAATTTCTGAGGTGATCTTTTATTTAAAAATTTAGTATCACCAGATTTTATTGCAAAGCCATCAAAGGCCGCATTATTTGCTGCTGGATAATTATGTTTTGATAAAATATTTAATGACAAAACTCTGTTAAGAGAATTTTCACTATTAATAATTTCATCCCCAATTTTAATTGGGGCTTTCTTTAAAATCTGTTGTGACCTTAAATAACTAATCATTATTTTTTATTAGTTTTTTTGCTTTTTCTAAATCTTCTTTGGTATTAATATTAAAAAAAGGATCGTTATTTTTAAATTCCATATTAATCATTTTAACTCCAACATTATTAGCCCAAACCTCTACTTTGCGCTCTCCTTTATTAGTTACATCATCTTCTAATCTGTCCAACAGGTCTACTGACCACAACCCAAATATATTGTGTCTTTTATCATTAGACTTGATAAAAAAAAGTTTGCCATCTTTATCATTAATATTCTTTAGAAAATCTTGTAAGCATTTTTTGTTAAAAAACGGAGTGTCAGAAGGAAAGGTAGAAATCCATTTGTAATCTTTATTATTTTTCTTAATCCATTTTAGGGCTGTCAAAACACCTCCTAATGGCCCTAAATCTTTTTTATAGTCTTCAATTTTAGTAATTTTTTTTGAATTTAAAAACTTAATGTCGTTATTTGCTATAATTAAAATTTCATTAAATTGATCTAGGATCTCGAAGAGAATATAATCGATTAATATTTTGTTTCCTAGTTGCACTTGGGATTTATCCTGACCAAATCTTTTCGATTGTCCTCCTGCTAGTACAACTCCCAAAATGCTGTTATAGTCCATAAATCTAAATATAAATCATTAAAATACCAATTAAAGATATATAATGGATTTGAAAATTTTGGAAATTGCCTCTCATACTGAAAATAAAAAAGCACTTAGCAATCCCACTCATTCATCAAAAAATAAAAACCCGATTTGCGGAGATGAAATGGAAATTAGTTTAATAGTAAAAAAAGATATCATTGAGGATATGGCTTACCATTGCAAATCTTGTGTATACTGCCAAGCCTCAGTGAGTTTGCTCTCGAGAACGATTAAACATAAAAATATTCAAGAATTTAAAGATTTTTTTGATACTGCTGAAGGTATGTTTAAAGATAATAAGTTAAATCTTAAAAATAGCTGGAAAGAATTTTCAGAAATTTTCGGCTTCTCTTCTTGCGGTGGCGCGGGCGGCGCATACTCGTCCATATGCTTACCATGTATTTCAAGATACTCACCAAGATACTTGTCAGAGTTGGCCGCCAAAAAGTTCGGCCACATAGTCGCCAATGTCT
>JALRAW010000040.1 GCA_023257975.1 Candidatus Fonsibacter sp. | reverse complement strand
GGAACCTTAGTTACCTCAATAATAGCATTATTAATTGCCGTACCCATAAGTTTTGGAATTGCAGTTTTTTTAACAGAAACATGTCCTATTTGGTTGAGAAGACCTCTAGGAATAGCTATTGAGATGTTAGCTGCTATTCCCTCTATTATTTATGGAATGTTTGGACTGTTTGTTTTTGCTCCAATATTTGGAGATTATATTCAGCCTGCCCTCAACTCTAGTTTAGGACAAATTCCTTTTATTGGTATTTTATTTTCAGGACCTCAAAATGGAATAGGAGTCCTTTGCGCAGGAATAATTTTATCATTTATGATTATTCCATTTATAGCTTCTGTAATAAGAGATGTTTTTTCAATCGTCCCACCTATATTAAAAGAGTCAGCTTATGGAATAGGGTGTACTACTTGGGAGGTGGTAACAAGAATTGTTCTTCCTTATACAAGAGTAGGTGTTGTTGGCGGGGTAATGCTCGGTTTAGGAAGAGCATTAGGTGAAACAATGGCAGTTACATTTGTAATTGGTAATGCGCATAGAATTAATGCTTCATTATTTTCTCCAGGATCATCTATAGCATCAACTCTTGCAAATGAATTTGGTGAAGCAGAGCCAGGATTACATTATGCTTCGTTATTTGCTCTCGGACTTACTCTTTTTATAATAACATTCGCAGTGCTTTTTGCTGCAAAACTAATGTTAGCTAACATTGATAAGAAAAAAGGAGTTAAGAGTTAATGAAGAATATCAAAATTTATAATAGCAGAAAAAGATCAAACTTTATTGGTCTATCTCTTTCCATGATAGCGATGACATTAGGAATGATAGTATTAACTTGGATCTTATTTGTACTAATTTCTAAAGGATTTTCAGCATTTAATTCTAATTTTTTCTTTAATAGTACACCAGCAGCTGGTTCGGCCGGAGGAGGATTAGCAAATGCAATTGTTGGAAGTTTAATGATAGTTGCTTCTTGTACATTAATTAGTACTCCAATTGGAATTTTAGCTGGAGTTTATCTGTCAGAGTATGGAGATAGAAGTAAAATTGCAAATATTACTAGATTGGTTACAGATGTAATGTTGTCTGCTCCTTCAATAGTAATTGGATTATTTGTTTATGCAATTTACGTATCTAAAGTTAAGCACTTTTCAGGATTTGCAGGAACTATTGCATTGTCTTTATTAGCAGTGCCTGTGATTGTGAAAACAACAGAAAATATTTTACGATTAGTTCCCAATACTTTAAGAGAAGCCGCGTATGCTTTGGGAGCTCCAAAATGGAAAGTATCTATTACAGTGATCTTAAAGGCAGCTAAAAGTGGCGTTATTACAGGTGTCTTGCTTGCTGTTGCTCGAGTTAGTGGAGAAACAGCTCCATTGCTATTTACTGCTCTAAATAATCAATTTTTTTCAACAGATATGAACAAACCTATCTCAACTTTGCCAGTTGTGATTTATCAATTTGCTATGAGTCCTTATGTAAATTGGATAAATTTAGCTTGGGGCGGAGCGTTATTAATTACATTAACTGTGCTTGGATTAAATATTTTTGCAAGGGTTTTTTTTAGAGAAAAAAGATGATTCAAAAAAATACAGTTGTAAAAAACGCAATTGAGGTTCGTAATTTAAATTTTTTTTATGGAAAGTTTCAGGCTTTAAAAAATATTAACCTAAATATTGTTGAGAAAAAAATTACAGCTTTTATAGGGCCTTCTGGTTGCGGAAAATCAACTCTCCTTAGAGTTTTTAATCGAATGTATGATTTATATCCAGAACAAAAGGCAGAAGGCGAAGTAAAACTTTATGGTGATAATATTTTACATCCTAAAAGAGATTTAAATTTGTTAAGGGCAAAAGTTGGAATGATTTTCCAAAAACCAACTCCATTTCCAATGTCGATTTATGATAATATTGCGTTTGGAGTTAGGCTTTATGAAAATTTAAAAAAACAAGATATGGATGCTCGAGTTGAGTGGGCTTTAAAAAAAGCAGCATTATGGAATGAAGTTAAAGATAAGATGAAACAAAGTGGATTGTCCTTATCAGGTGGACAACAGCAAAGATTATGTATCGCAAGAGGTATCGCAGTAAAACCTGCGGTTCTTTTATTAGACGAGCCTACATCAGCATTAGATCCAGTGTCTACAAGTAAAATTGAAGAATTAATTTATGAATTAAAAAATGATTATACAGTAATTATTGTGACACATAATATGCAACAAGCAGCCAGAGTTTCAGATTCAACAGCATTTATGTATTTAGGCGATCTAGTAGAGTTTAATGAAACAAAAAAGATTTTTTTAAAACCAGATCGAAAAGAAACTGAAGATTATATTACGGGACGTTTTGGCTAACGGAGATTTTGTAATGAAAAATAAAAAATTATCTTTGACAATATTTAATTCAACCTATAGATGTAAATAACTATGAGCGAACATATAGTTAAGTCATACGAAGAGCAGTTGCAAAACTTAACGAATACTATTGTTAAGATGGGAGGTCTTGCTGAAAGTCAATTTGCAAATTCAGTTAATGCTCTTTTAAAAAGAGACGAAGATTTAGCAGATAAGATTGCAGGAAAAGATCTTAAGATGAATGAGTTTGATATTAAAATTGAAAACCAAGTTATAGATCTTATTGCACTAAGACAACCTATGGGAATTGATTTAAGAGAAACTGTTTCTTCAATGAGAATTTCATCTGAGCTGGAAAGAATAGGAGATCTTGCAAAAAATATTGCAAAAAGAGCAAGATACTTAGAATTTGATATCCCAGCAAATATAGCAGATTCATTAAGACGAGCAGCCAATGTTGTAGAGAAAAATTTAAAAGACGTATTAGATGCTTATTCTAAAAGAGACAAAGATATTGCTTACAGAGTTTGGAATAGTGATCTTGAAATAGACAAGCTTGTAAATTTTGCAATGGATGAATTGTTAAAATTTATGAAAAGCAATAAAAAAAATTTAGAACTGTCGACCCATTTATTATTTGCTGCAAAGCATATGGAAAGAGTGGGTGATCATGTTTCAAATATTTCTGAGAATGTTTACTTTTTAGTTACAGGAGATCAGATTAAAGGAACAAGATCAAAAGGAGAAAAATCCTCATCGACAAGAAATTAAATATGTCAGCCAATATTTTTCTTGTTGAGGATGAAAAGCCGATTATCACTTTATTGCAGTATAATCTTGAAAAAGAAGGCTATAAAGTTAATTTTGCAGAAACAGGCGAAGAGGCAATTCAAAATATAAAAAAAAATATTCCAGATCTTATAATATTAGACTGGATGCTTCCTGATTTTTCTGGAATTGAAGTTTGCAAGCAAATTAAAAAAATTAATAAATTAAAAAGTATACCGGTGTTAATGCTTACAGCAAAAAGCGAAGAGGAAGATAAAGTTAGGGGCTTTGAGTCTGGAGTAGACGATTACGTCACCAAGCCATTTAGTTATAAAGAAATTTTATTAAGAGTTAAATCGTTATTAAAAAGAATTAAACCTTCTCTTATTGAAGATGTTTCTACATTTCAAGATTTAAAAGTTGATCGTATTACAAAAAGAATTTATAGAGCTGACAAAGAAATTAAAGTTGGACCAACTGAATTTAGATTATTAGATTTTTTAATTAAAAGCCCACAAAGAGTTTATTCTAGAGAACAATTACTAAATAATATTTGGGGAAATGAAATTAATGTTGAAGCTAGAACAGTGGACGTACACATTCGAAGACTTAGGAAAGCTATCAACATTGAAGGTTTGCCAGAACTTATTAGAACCGTGAGATCTTCTGGTTATTCTTTAGATATTTAAATCTAAGATTATTTACACTAATTAAGCAGATTTAATTTTCTTTTCAAAAAATTCTGGAAGCTCTTCAGTTCCTTTTGTATTTTTATCTTCCTCTTCGTTTTTCCAACCTTTAGGTTGGTAAGCATGAAGCACATGCAATTTACAGTAAACTCTTTCTTCCATAGGATTTCTTCCGCAGAAATAAAAGTTTGCTTCATCTGGATGTCCAATAGGCCATCTACAAGTTTTCTCGTTTAAATTTTCTAAACTGGTTGGATTTTCAGGTTCAAAATCTTTTTCAATAACAATAGCTCTAAGACCACGAGGCTTTCTTAATCTTTTTAAAGGAACGCTATTTTTGTGATGAAATTTATTTTCGCTTTTTTGAATATATATATTTCTAGAATGAGATCTGCCAGCAAGACCTAAACGATGAGATTTTCCAATAACGGCATTTCTAGAAATTCCGTCACCTAGCATAGCAGCGATTTGGCTTGCAGTATGACCTTCATTCCAAAGTTTTTTTAATTGCTCAGTTTTTTCTGGTGTCCATCCCATAAAGACGCTTTAAATACTATATGTAGTCTAAGCTAAAGTAAATTATACTATATATAGATTAAAAAAATGCAAATAAATCAGTGATTTATTTATTTTACATAAATTTATCCACATTTATCTGTATATTTTAATAATACAAAAAAATATGAGCGCAATTAAAGATTACAAAATTAGAATTCCGCAAACGATGTCCATCAATTGGATTGGATTTTATACGCTTTATAAAAAAGAAATTTTAAGATTTTTGAATGTTTGGATTCAGACAGTATTTTCACCTGTTGTTACGCTGATACTTTTTTTAGCTGTTTTTACAATAGCTATAATGTCTGGTAACTCAACCTCAACGACTTGACCTGTTTTCAATAAAACATCTCCTGGTACAGTCGCTCTTATTTTGCATAAATTTATCTGACCCAACTTGGATGCAGTTTGCGAGAGCCAATCTTGAGGTAACATTTGATTTCTGGTCTGATCGCTGTCAGTTGTTAAAGAGTACTTCAACATATTATCATAAGAATCATAGAAACTTTTATCTAATCTATTTCGGAAAAGGTTCATCGTGACTTCTTTGTTCAGAACACCCTTATCCTTAAATTCAAATGCATTAAATGGAACAACTGTAAATTTCCCAGTAATT
>JALRAW010000012.1 GCA_023257975.1 Candidatus Fonsibacter sp. | reverse complement strand
GTCCTCAATTCTACTTCCGTACGACTGACGTAACTGGAGAAATCGAATTGGAAGCTGGTCGCGAAATGGTAATGCCTGGTGATAACGTTTCTATCAATGTTAAATTGATTGTACCAGTAGCTATGGATAAAGGTCTTCGTTTCGCGATTCGTGAAGGAGGTCGTACCGTAGGTGCGGGTCAGGTAACTGAAATTGTCGGATAATTCGAGTTATAAAAGTGTTTAATTAAAGGGGAGCTTCGGCTCCCCTTATTAAACGGGTGTAGCTCAGCTGGTAGAGTAGTGGTCTCCAAAACCATTGGTCGTGGGTTCGAATCCTACCGCCCGTGCAAAATGAACAGACGTGTCAAAAATTAAAGAATATTTCAGCGAAACTGTGACCGAAATGGTTCACAATGTTACGTGGCCTACTTGGAAGGAACTTCAGGCAAACACAATTATTGTTGTGATTTCATCTGTTATGATTGCATTGATCATATTCGCAATGGACTTTGCTTTCGGTATTACTGGTGATGCTAAGTCGTTCTGGAAAGGGGCTCTTGGATTCATTTACGGAATGTTTTAAGCGGAACAAATGGGAGACATTAAAAAGCGTTGGTACGTAGTTCGCGCCGTAAGTGGCAAGGAAAAGAAGGTGAAAGAATATCTTGAACTTGAGATCACTCGATTGAAACTGAATGATTATGTTTCTCAGGTATTGATCCCAACAGAGAAGGTGTTCCAGATTCGTAATGGTAAAAAAGTAAGCAAAGAAAGAGCTTATCTACCTGGTTACGTTCTTATTGAAGCAGCTCTTGTAGGTGAGGTTACTCACGTAATCAAGAGTATTCCTAATGTTATCGGATTCTTAGGGACCGAAAAAGGTGGGGATCCTGTTCCAATGAGAATGAGCGAAGTGAACCGTATTTTAGGAAAAATACATTTTTGGCTAACATTTATTGGAGTTAATTTAGTTTTCTTTCCTCAACATTTTTTAGGTTTAGCTGGAATGCCAAGGAGATATGTTGATTACCCAGATGCTTATGCTGGATGGAATTATGTTTCATCAATCGGTTCCTATATTTCTGCATTTGGAGTTTTAGTGTTTTTGGTATTAGTTGCTCATGCATTTATTAGAGGAAAAAGAGTTCCTGATAATCAATGGGGAGAAGGGGCGACTACATTAGAATGGACTTTAAGTTCACCGCCTCCATTCCATCAGTTTAACGAACTGCCTAAAATTAAATAATTAAATAAAGTGTATAAAACTACCTTTGCTAATTATCAAAAGAGTAAAAATATTTTAGTTCTTAAAAATTTTTATAATTTGATGAAACCAAGAGTAATGTCTCTTGTAGTTTTTACGGCCTTTGTTGGTTTGATTATATCAAATAAGCAAGTAGATTTTTTAACATCAGCTTTAGGATTGTTTTTTGTTGCATTAGGCGCAGGGGCAGCTGGAGCTCTTAACATGTGGTACGATTCAGAAATTGACGCAGTGATGTCGCGCACTTGTTTAAGACCAATTCCTCTTGGTAAGATTTCAAATTCTCAAGCATTATCTTTTGGAATTATTTTAAGTCTTATTTCTATTACTGGATTGTATTTAGTTTCAAATATTTTATCAGCTTCAATGCTAGCGATCACCATTGGTTTTTATATTTTTATTTATACAATTTGGTTAAAGAGAAGAAGTGTTCAAAATATAGTAATTGGAGGGGCCGCAGGAGCATTTCCCCCAGTGATAGGTTGGACTATTGCAAATAACAATTTATCGATTGAGCCAATAATTTTATTTTTAATTATATTTTTTTGGACGCCATCTCACTTTTGGTCGTTATCTTTATACAAATCTGAAGATTATAAAAAAGCTAAAATTCCAATGCTTCCGGTTGTGTCAGGTGTAGATTTTACTAAAAAAAATATTTTTGCTTATGCGCTTTTATTATTTCCAATAACTATACTGCCTTTTTATTTTAATTTTGCCGGTTTAGTTTATTTAGTACCAACTGCTATTTTAGGAATCTTTTATATTTGGTTAACTTTTAAACTATTAAAAGCAAATAACAAAAAAGATATAGGAAAATTTTCAAAAAAAATATTTGCTTTTTCAATTTTATATTTATTTTTAATTTTTACTCTATTGTTAATTGAGAGTTTTATTGGATTTTTTTAATGAATAAAAATTATATTACTGCAATTATTTTAACGTTACTTGTAATATTCTTTTTTATATTCACAATTTTAAATATTGGGAATGGAATACTTGTAAGACCCTTATGAGTTTACAAACTAAAAATAAAATTAATCCTATCTATTTAGTACTTATTTTTTTTATAATGTTGGGGCTATCTTATGCTTCCGTTCCACTTTATGAATTATTTTGTAAAATAACTGGATTTGGAGGAACTACAAAATTTTCTAAGCAAGTTCCAAATATTATTATTAACCATAATGTAACAACTAGATTTGATACTAATGTTTCAAAAGGTTTATTTTGGGAATTTAAAGCTGAAAAGATAAAAGAGAATATTAAACCTGGTCAAGTTTCAACAATCAAATTTAAAGTAAAAAATTTAGGAAATGAAACATCAACAGCTGTTTCAACTTTTAATGTTACTCCAGATTCTGCTGGAAAGTATTTTAATAAAATAAGTTGTTTTTGCTTTGAACAACAAACATTAAAAGCTAAAGAAACAAAAGAGTTTGAAATGGCATATTTTATTGATCCAAAAATAGTAGATGACTTATCTACAAAGGAGATTAAGGATATTACTTTATCTTATACTTTTTTTGATGTAGCTAATTTTAAAAAAGAAAAAAATTAATGTCAGAAAGTCATAAAAAAGGACATGATTATCATTTGGTAGATCCAAGTATCTGGCCAATCGTTTCGTCTTTTTCAGCTTTAGTTTTAGCTTTTGGAGCAGTTTATTATATGCATGCTAAATCTTTTTGGTTGTTACTGATTGGATTGGCTTTAACTCTTTACTCTATGTTTATGTGGTTCAGAGATGTTGTAATTGAGGGAGAATATAAAGGTGATCATACACCAGTTGTGCAAATTGGTCTTAGATATGGAATGACGCTTTTTATAATGTCAGAAGTAATGTTTTTTGTCGCTTGGTTTTGGGCTTTCTTTGACTCAAGTCTTTTTCCAGATGCAGTTATAGGAAGCGTTTGGCCTCCAAAAGGTATACAAACTTTAGATCCTTGGCATGTACCCTTAGTAAATACTTTAATTCTACTTTTATCGGGAACTACAGTGACTTGGGCTCACCACTCTCTTTTAGAAAATGATCGAAAAGGATTATTAAATGGATTGTTATTAACAGTAATTCTTGGAATTATTTTTACTTCATTTCAAGCTTATGAATATATTCATGCTGATTTTAAATTAAGTTCAGGCATTTATGGAGCAACTTTTTATATGGCCACAGGTTTTCATGGTTTTCATGTAATTGTTGGAACAATTTTTTTAGCGGTTTGTTATTTTAGAGCAAAAGCTGGACATTATAAGCCTGATCATCATTTTGGATTTGAGGCTGCCGCTTGGTATTGGCATTTTGTGGATGTAGTTTGGCTATTCTTATTTGCCTCAATATATATTTGGGGAAGTTAACAGATAGTTTTGTTTAGAATTAAATCATTAGATATATTTTTTATAATTTTTATATTTATTGTCCTATCACTAGGAACATGGCAAGTTTTTAGATTAGATTTAAAAAATAATTTAATTTCTAATTTAGAAAATAATTTAAAAAAAAATTTTGTTAGTTTTAATATAGATATAGATCAAGAGTATACGAAGGTTTTATTAAAGAAAAAAGATTCAAAATCAAAAATATTTTTATATCATCTCAATAAAGGGGAGATAGGTTTTAAAGTTATAGTTCCCTATGAAGTTAACAGTTCATTAATAGTCTTGGTAGATAAAGGCTGGGTTAGAAAAGATAAGATTAATTTAATAAAAAATACTTTATTAAATGATGATGTTATTGTGGGTTATACAAAGAAAATAACAAAAAAAAATTTATTCACTCCTAACAATAATATTAAGGAAGATTTTTTATATTCGATTGATGTCGATAGTTTGAAGAAATCGTTAAATAAGAATATTTATCCGTTATTAATTATTCAAACTTCAAAGATAAACAAAGATATAATTCCTAATGAATATGAAGTTCGTATACCAAATAATCATTTGCAATATGCTATAACATGGTATGGCTTAGCAATAGTTACTATAATTTTTTTTTTATATTATAGGAAAAAAGCTTAATGAAATATATCAGCACTAGAGACAATAAAAAAACTTATAATTTTATTGATACTTTTTTAAATGGCCTTGCTCATGATGGTGGATTGTATATACCCAGGATAATTCCTCGATTATCAAATGATACTTTAAAAAAATTTTCTAAATTAAATTATAATAATTTAGCCTATGAAATTATTAAAATTTATACAGATAATACTTTTTCAAAAAAAGAGTTAAAAAAAATCATAAAAAACTCTTATAAAAAATTTGATAGCAAAAATGTGGTAAAATTTTCTAGAGTAAAAAAATTTAATTTAATAGAACTATATCATGGACCTACATTAGCTTTTAAGGATATTGCTATGCAAGTAATAGGTAATATGTATGAAACCATCCTTTCAAAAAATAGAAAAAAAATTAATCT
>JALRAW010000160.1 GCA_023257975.1 Candidatus Fonsibacter sp. | reverse complement strand
ATGATCAAAACGCCATGATTAGAATTGATATGTCAGAGTATATGGAAAAACACTCTGTCAGCAGATTAATTGGCGCTCCTCCAGGATATGTGGGTTACGATCAAGGTGGCGCGTTAACGGAAGCTGTCAGACGTAGACCTTACCAAGTGATTTTATTTGATGAAGTTGAAAAAGCTCATCCAGATGTATTTAATATTTTCCTTCAAATCTTAGATGATGGAAGATTAACAGATGGTCAGGGTAGAGTTGTTGATTTTAAAAACACGATCATCATTTTAACATCCAATCTAGGCTCAGAATTTATTCAAGCTAATAAGAGTGATAAATTAGACGAAAGAACAAAGGAAAAAGTATTGGAAGTTGTTAAAAAATCTTTCAGACCTGAGTTTGTAAATAGATTAGATGACATTATTGTCTTTGACAGACTTCAAAAAGAAGAGATTAAAGAAATTGTTAAGATCCAAGTGAATAATTTAAAAAATATCTTAAAAGATAAAAACTTAACATTTTCAATCACGGATAAAGCTTTAGAGTGGTTAGTGGATAAAGGTTTTGATCAAGAATATGGAGCTAGACCTTTAAAAAGAGCGATACAAAAATATATTCAAAATCCAATTGCAAATTTAATTTTGGATATGAAAGATAAAAAATTAGATGCAATTAAGATTGATGTAGATGGCGATCAATTAGTTTTAAATAATAAAGTATTTGCTATTAATTAAAAATCTAAGCCCACAGTAAAAGAAACATATTTATCAGCAGTTTTTTGCTCTTTAAATTCTTTAGATTGAATATATTGCGTAAGAGTTAGTTTTAAATTTTTATTTCCAGGAATTGGAATTAAAGAATTAAGTCCAACTGCAATCAAGCCTACAAATGGTTCTTTGTGCACGTGATGATTGTTTGCAAAGATATTACCATCTAAAGAAAAATCATAAGCAACCGCTTTTAATTCTGCGAGTGCAAATAAATGTGCACCCAGAGGAATAGGCAACATTAACTCTCCTTTATCAGTACAAGTTTCAGAACTTCCAGATGAAGGTGCTGTGTTATCGCAACCAGGATAAGAAGGGGTGCTGCCAAAATCATTTGGAATATTAAGACCATATCTTCCTTCTAGACCAAGATTTAGAGAGGTTTCAATGTTGCCAACTCTAAGTCCATAAAATCTTATTAAGTCTTTCGAAATACCAGGAGTGTAAGAATTTTGTTGAAGATCAGATTTAATTTTTTTTTCTATCAACAACATTGCTGCAGGTTCATTGCTTAATTGATTATTCCAACCAGCTGCACGGTAAACATTAAATCTGTCATGAACAAAGTTTTGTGTTTGTCTTGCAAAAGAAGCTGGACCAATAATACCAAGGGTTAATTCTTTGGTATTTAAAACTTGGGTACCATCAAATTGATTTCTATGTCTTTCGTTTACTCCAACCGCTAAGGATAAAATACCAGCGTAAGGTCTATCGTCTTTAATGACACTAGGAGTTTTATCGTCCACTGGGGTGTACATTAATTGAGAGCCAGTAAAGTAGATATTTTTAGAAGAACCTTCTTTTTTTTTAAATAATTCATCATTCATAAATGAAAGAAGGCGCCCATGGAGACGGCTAATAACAGGCAGACATTCATTTCTAACATCTCCCTTAAAATCATGGGTGACACCAGATAAAATTACCCCACTTGTGTAATTAGAGTCCTCATTATTGAAATAGTCATTTTCTATTCTAAAATTATAACTTCTAAAACCTACCTGTTCATCTGCATTACAATTTGCAAATGATGGAGTTGTGAAAAGAATAAAAAGTAGAAAAAGAATCGAATGTCGCATTAAAAATTAAATATTTATCTTTGTAAAAAAAATTTAATACACTTTTCACAATTAAGACACAAATAGTTCATGAAATTATTACATTTCTTATTTAAGTAAGTGTTATGAAAACAAAAACACAAACAATAAAACTAGTGAATGGAAATCAAAGTTTTCCAACGTTAGCTATATCAGAACGAACAGTTGAAGATTTAGCAACGATCGTAGGTGTAGTAGCTATTGTAGCAGCAGTATTAAGTCTGCCGATTGCAATATTTGTACTAACTTACGGACTTGGTAACTAAAATGGCTCCGTACACAAACGACGAATTAGCGTTCTTAAATAAAAATAAAGCTTAAAAATTAAGCTTTAGAACGCTAAGTTGCGTCTAACTAACCTCTTTTTACACTTAATTTATTTAGTAAGTTATTTTTTTTAATAATAAAAATCATTTATACTCCAACGCAAAATGGCAAATCGATCTAATAGCGTTGAATTATTTGTAAAAAAAATATCTGACTATATGTCAGAAGATTATCTCTATATTGATATTAGTACTTCTATAGGAGATGCAATAAAAGAATTACAAAAACAAAAAAAATCAGTCATTTTAGTTAAGCAAAATAATAAACTTTCTGGAATTATCACAGAACAGGATATCGTAAGAAAAGTCACATTCATTTCAGATCAAAATAGAAAAGTTTCAGAAATTATGACTTCACCTGTAATTTTTGTCTACGAAGATGACCTTTTATTTCATGCGGTTGGCAAAATGAGAAAAAATAATCTTCGACATCTACCCGTGATTGATTTGAAATATAAAGTAGTTGGAGTCATACATGCCAATAAAGCTCTTTATGCTGAACTTGGAAAAGTTACAGAGCAAATTGATAAAATGACATTTGATGAATATGATTCATCAGCTTTAATTAAAATCAAGCAACAACAAATAAAAATTGCAGAGAGATTACTAGATGAGAATACTTCTGCTCTAGATATTACTTATTTATTAAGTTTTTTAAATAATGTCATTTTCAGACGCTCTATTCGAATTGCTGAGCGTAAAGTGAATGCAAAAAATATTATAAAACATATTCCAGATTATACTGTTTTAGTAATGGGTTCAGGTGGAAGAATGGAAAGCTTTTTGTACCCAGATCAAGATAATGGAATTATTTATGATCAATCCGATAAAGAAGATCCAAAAAAAGTAGATTTATATTTTGAAGAACTTGCAAAAGATTTTACAAAATCCTTAGACGATGCAGGAATTCCGTTCTGTAAAGGTAATTTAATGGCGACAAACCCAATGTGGAGAAAAAGTTTGCCGGAATGGAAAAATCAAGTCCAAAGTTGGGTGGAAACCTTGAGTGAGCAAAATTTAATTTATGTTGATATGCTTTATGATTTTAGATCTGTTTATGGCAATCCAGAACTTGCAAATGAGCTTAGAGCATTTATTTTTGATAAGCTTATTAATAAAAAAGTTTTGAAATTTTTATTTAAAAACGAAGAGAATAGACAGGCAGGATTAACGTTTTTTGGTAACTTTGTTTTAGAAAAAAAAGATCCGGAAAATAAAGGATTATTAAACTTAAAAGGAGCTGGAACTTTACCGCTTGTTGAGGCTGTTAGGATTTATTCAATAAAAAACCGTGTTAATAAATCTAATACACTTGCAAGGATTGAAGAGTTAAATGCTTTAAAAGTTTTTGACGATCATGAGAAAGATTTTATTATTAACGCGCATCGTTTTTTAACTTATTTATTACTCAAAAACCAAATTGCTTCAGTTAAAATAGGCAAACCTGTAAAAAATTTTATTAATCCTAAATTGTTACTTGATAGAGAAAAGGGATTATTAAAAGTTTATTTAAAAAAAATTAATGATTTAAAAACCAGAGCAAGGGCGGATATCAGTGAAGAATATTTTTAATAGAATAAGATCTTAT